>JAZDNE010000082.1:0-3745 GCA_043800235.1 bacterium
AGAAATTCGACTTAATTTATAACAACCGCCAAAGGCGGTTTGTCAAATTTTCACTACCCGAGGATTTTCAATTTTTAAATAACAATCAAATATTCATATATCACTCTATATATATACACTAGTAAAATATTCCTGACAAAACAAAAAAAAAAAACCCCGATAGGTGTCAGACACCTATCGGGGGTACCTTGAAAGCTACACACTGGCAAGATCTTTTTCGTGAGCGATTCGTCTGCGCCTACATAAATCCTTAGTGTACGCATTGCGCTGTTTTTGGCTCATGCCAAGCATCGCGTTGGCGTCCATGTTGAGCGAGCTGTGAAATTCATCTTTTCTCACCCAGAGGCGGTTCCATTGAAGCTTGATGCCTCTATTCCAGATAAGCCCTTTCGTTTTTTCCGGCCATGATTTGATTTCAAACCACAAGCCGAGCAAAAAATAGCACAGTCCAACGAACAAATTTTTCATGTCGTCCTCCTTTACTGGTTATTATAAACTTTAGGTTGGATAACAGCAAAAAATTGTATGTTATATTAACATTATATTGCGAGTGAATATTTAATGTAGCTGAATAATTTTCTAAAAATCTACCGCCTTCTTCATCAAACTGTCTGCCGTCGCTTTATTTATAATATAAATAGTATTGTCTTCTTCCCTCTTTACATAATAATCATCATTTTCTATCTTTCCGCCAATTATTAAATTCTTTTTTTCTCCGTCTTCAAGTTCAAGTCTCACAACGAGCGGCGCTGCGGCGAATCCGCATTCTTTTGCGGTTTTTTTATATTCAATATCAGCAGCCTTTAATTTTGCTAATATATTCAATACAGAATCTACCTTGCTAATGTCTGCTTCTTTAGCGCTATTTCCTTGAATTTTCCACTTGCCTTCAATTTTTTCCATCATAACATTATTTATAACTTCCCTATATTTTAAAGCTATTTTCGTAGTTTTTTCCGCTTCAAAATTATAAATTGCAAGATCTATCCACTCATCTTTATCAAAATAATATCTAACATATCCTTTTGAGAGATATACGGCATCATCTCCAAAAATTCTTACATAAGTGCTGTCAAAATCAGGACCTGCTTTGCCGATATAAAAATTAATGTTTTCTTCTCCCCCTTTATATAATTTTATATTAACTCCTTTTTTTTCATCAACCTCAAAATCAACAAATTTCTCCTTATTTTCAGACGCTAATATATACCTGTTTAATTCAAAAGATTTATCAATCAAACTTTTAACTGCCTGTTGGTCGGCAATGAAATTATTTTGAGAAACAACTTTCCATGAACCGTCGCGATTTTCAAGAATAGAAGATTTTCCATTTTTCAATATCTCTATCTTGTCAATATCTATTGCCTTAATTTCTCGAATAATTTTATTATCTTCGCCCAAATTATTTTGATTAAAAGACGCCTTATTTTTTATCACATAAGAAATTCCGAAAAGAATTATAAATATCGCAAGAAGAATATAAGCATTATTTATTTTTTCTTGCTTGCATTTTTCACACTCGACATTTTCAGGTCTAATATTAAAATCATTGGATGTATTTCTATGTTTTTCCTCAATTTCATTTTTCATTTTTTCAATTTCTGCTGTTTCTTCTATAATTTCCGTTGATAATTCTTCATAAATTAGTTCTTTTTCCTTTAAAGAACTACTGTTTTCTTCATTTATACTATTTAATTCTTCCATATTTAAATACTAATCTGCGAATTTTATGCAAATCCGCAGATTCGCGAATTTACCTGCTTGCGCAGACAGTTAGATTTGCATTTTATTATATGGGACTGTCGCCGAATACCTCTTTGTCCTAAATTCCCATATTTCGGTCAAATTTTCCAAAAAATCTTTACCCCTTAGCTTAGGCTAAACCGCAAAATTTGTTTGAAAAATTATGCCTGGTAAATCTTGCAATTTATGACTAAAGGAGCATTCGGCGACAGCCCCTATATATCTTTTAAATTTGATCAGAAAATTTTGTCCGTTTTCTTAAAAAATATTTTAAAATTCCGGCTAATAAAACTAAAATAGTTATCGCGAATATGTTAAAAAACTTTATACTGCTCCTTGCGGCATCAGATAATTCTTTGATCGGGCGATCGCTTATTCCTTTCGAACGGATTTGAATTAGCGTCTCATCCATCGTTAAAGCATCTACAGCATTCTGGAAAAACAACATATTATAATTAAATCTTTTTAAAAATTGATCAGTCATAAAATCCGAATCGCCAACAACTAAAAGCCTTCCGTAAGTTGTTTCTGAAATAAATTCAGGTTCTTCTTTTTGTTGAGTTTCGCCAGAAACGGGTTTATTTTTATCGTTAAAATAACTTTCAAATTTTCCTGAAATAAAAACAGCAACATCTTTTATCCCTTGATTTGTTGTCTCAAAATTTTGTTGAGGGTTTAAATTATGAGAAGAATCTTGCGTCCATGCGCGATCTGTTGAGGAAATAAGTTTTACAGCCTTTTTTTCTCCTAAATTTTTTTCAACTAATTCTACTGAACTTGTCCATGGAAATGTTATGGATTCAAGTTTGCTCACAATCACACTATCCGCATTAAATCCTTTTTTTATAATTTTAGGCCAAAATGGATATGTTGTCCAAAATGGCAAAAATCCGTTTGAAAATGATGCCATCTCGCAACTTGGATCAAGAATAAAATTATTATTGATCTTTACGCCATAATGTTCAAGCATTGCCCCAATTCCATTTTTATTCACGGTTGTCTGAAGCATTTCTCCGACATTTATATTTTCTTGCAAAATTAAAAGACTTTTCCCTTTCATTAAAAATTGATCAATTGCATATTTTTCTCGATCCGTAAATTCTTCTTTTGCCCCGGCAATTATCAATGTGTCTATATTTTCAGGTATTAAGCTTCCATCTGTGGTATCTGCTGCGACAACATTATAAAGTTTGCCTAACTGCTGGCTTGCTAAACTAATATCGCTTTCTTTATCAAGTTCTCCGTGTCCTTTTAAAAAAGCCACTGTAAAATCATCTTTTTGCATTACTTTTTTTATCGCGGAAGTAAGCTCATATTCTAAATTTTGAGTATCATCAACAACAGGTATCACTTCTTTTTTAGTTCCATATATAATCGCCAAACCCAAATATCCGGTAGAAACTTCATATTTATCTTTTTCAAGACTTGAAAATTGCAACTCAGGAATTCCAAGATTTTTTGCTTCTTTAGCTAATTCTTCATCATCTTTTGGATCAACATAATTTACTTTAATTTTTCCGTTTGAATAATTTTTATATTCCTCAATAATATCTTTTACATCCTGTTTTATGCTTATTAAATTCGGCGGAACTTGTTTTGAAAAAAATCCTTTTATGTTTACAATGTCATCAAGATTTCTTACGGTATCTTTTGAAATTTTTGAAACGCTATAATCGTTATTTTGTGTAATATCAATTCTAAAAAATACCGCGCTTGCGATATAATTTATCAAAATTAAAATACCACCGATAATAATCGCAGTATATAAAACATTTATTCCTTGTTTTGTTTTTCTGTTGAAATTCATTTCGTTTAAAATTAGAAATTACGAATTAAGATATATAGGGACTGTCGCCGAATGCCTCTTTGTCCTAAATTCCCATATTTCGGTCAAATTTTCCAAAAAATTTTTTGGCTTAGCTTAGGCTAAACCGCAAAATTTGTTTGAAAAATTATGCCTCGAAATCTGGAAATTTATGACTAAAGGAGCATTCGGCGACAG
>JAZDNE010000105.1:0-2583 GCA_043800235.1 bacterium
TTTTTAGACTTTCCTAATTTTTTAACTACAATTTTTTTAACTGTAGCTTTAGATAACTGGCTAGCCTCCTCCATATTTTTAAAATTAAAAATTAATTTTCTTAATAATTTTATTTTACCAATTTTTATTTTTTCTGTCCAACTACGGGTCTACTACCGGATATTCTTTCAAATAATTTCGCTTTCAAAAATATTTTATTAATGAATGGCAGAATCAAAAAAACAGTATCATTGCGGGTTTGATCCGCAATCTTATAAATTAGAATTAATTAGGTGTCAATTATGTTCATGGACTTGAACAGATCCCTTATTTTAAATCTGAAATTAGATTTTCAAAGCCAGCTGTATTTACCCAATAATTATCTGGATTATTATTGAGAAATTTTTTTATTTCTTTTCTTTGCGTGGTTATTTTGTCACCATGTACGTTGCTACTCAATAAAATATTAGAGTATTTTCCATCTAAAAATGAAATATATGACACCACATTTTTTTCTGATAAGTTTAAAATTTCTATCAATTCTGAAATTTGTTTATCTTGTCCACCACCCGATGTGTTGAGATGTTTAGCCTCGCAAAGTAAAATCTTGTCCTTTGCCTTGATTATTAAATCAAGCATTTTATTCTGTTTTTTTGTTTTTATTTTTACATCCAAGTTTTCTCGAACATTTTTCAGGCTAAATTTTTTGGAAAATTTGACTACGCAGTAATCGGTTTTTAAAAAATCGTCCCAATCAAAAACTTCTTTAAACTCTTGCTTTTTCAAAATATAAATTAGCTTGTTTTCCCCGCACTTTCCTTTTTTCCTTGATGAGTTCGTGTCTAATATCGCCTGCACCCACTCTTTAGGAACCATTTCATTTAGCATTCTTTTAACAAAATATCTTTCAGTAATTTTTTTCAATAATTTTATTTCATTTTTTACATCATCTATTATATTATCGCAAGCGTTTACAAAACAGGCAAATTCAGAACAGTTTGAATATTTGCCAATAATTTTTGATAATTCCAAAAAATATTTATCAATCACTTCCGATTTTTCTTTTTTGCTTTGCAGTATTCTTATAGTAATCAAAATATCTTTTATCTCCTTAGTGTTTTTGATATATTTGTTAAGATTGGGATGTTTTTCGTCAAATACATAAAAATCATCAAGTAATTTTTCTTGATTATTTTTTGATATTTCAAAATAATGCAGGTTGTTTTGAATTTTTTTCATAATAAATAAGGTTTAAAAATTTGTAAGCTAAATCGAATGATATTCTTTTGCGATTATTATCCCTAAAATTTGTGAGAAAAAAGGAAAGGTATTTTTCGCGATTAACAGACAACTCATCATTAAATTTTTTCATTAACTCAAGTTGCTCATTAATAGGTACTTCTTTTTTAAAAATAAGATGAGCCATGTTTCGCGAAGTATTTTTTCCGACCAAGCCAGATATTTTATATTTTCTGATATCCTCAAGCTGAATTTTTTTGCCATTTTTGCTATCTATGGCTCGCAAAAATAAAATATTTTTTTCAAGCAATTTTTTAATATCGTTGCTTAATTTCAATACTTTTTTATCTTTGACATTCTGTAATGCAATTTCCACTTCATATTCCCCAGATTTTAAATAATCTTCTGTAAGACGAAAAATGCCCAACTCGTTTTTAATATTTTTTATTTTATAAATAAAATCTCCGCCGAATTGCCAGCCAGACTTTTTTTCAAGTGTTAATTTTATTTTTTTGTTTTCAGGATAAATTGTTATATCTATAATATTTTTTTCAGACAATTTTTGCTTCCTTTTAAAATAGAACGAAATAACATTATATGTGGTATCGTCAAAAACTTGCTCTGAAAAAATATTTAATTTTATTATTTCAAATTTTTCAAAAAACAATTCTCTAATTTTTTTTGAATTTTCAGCGCATAAAAAATTTAATGGCACGATAACTATGCCTTCCTCGCAATTTAAAATTGAAAAAATGGAAATTTGATATAAATCTTCAAAGTTAGAATTTATTCCAGAAAAAAATTTCTCTTTAATTTCTTTTGTAGCCTTGTTTTTATGCAGATATGGCGGATTGGTGCAAACAAATTTATAATCTTTAGGCAAGTTTATGGAATCGTTGAGAAAAACATTTTTTTCATCAATATAACTTTTATCACAATCAAAACCTATAATTTTTTTACATTTATTATTTTTTACCCAATTAAGCAAATCCTGATTCCCTGCAAAAGGATCAGTAATCTCTTTATTTTTCACGAAATCTCTAAATCCTTGCAAAATATAATCCGAATTTGTGGTAAAAAATTGACCTAAATTACGTTTTTTAGCTATTGTGTTCATAACTATAATATAGCATTTTTTCAAATAAAATAAAAATCGCACATCACATCATCTAAAATACCGCCGAGATGTCCATTACTACTAACTATTCAGTAAATCATTGATAACTTTAATTAAAGACTGGTCATAAATAACTGCAAAATCTGTTTCTATTAAATCAAATTTATTTGGCAAAGTTTGAGATTTAATTTTAAAATAAACCTTTTTATCACCATTATGTTTAATTAATAGATCCTTTAGCTTCGTTA
>JAZDNE010000134.1:0-9589 GCA_043800235.1 bacterium
GTTTTTACTTCTCCTATTTTTTTATTTGAAGAAACAGTAAAATAATATGTTGTGAAAGGTTTTAAGTCTTTCAATGTTATTGAATGATTAGTTTGAGTACAATCATCAATTTTATCCCAGTTCCAGTTCTCTTGTGTTTTATCTACGCTCCAATAATGCACATCGCTATTTGACGGCACATTTGTCACCCAAGTCAATGTCGCTTCTGTCGGACGGATTAAAGAAGTAGGGACTTGCAAATTGGAAATGATTAGTTCACTTACAGTAGGCATTATAACCGTAAAAGTAGCGTCAGGACTGCTGTTGGAATTAAAACTTACATTTCCATTAGATGTTGTGGAGCAAGTATTAACTTTACAAACAATAATAGCATATTCGCCAGAACCGTTTTTATTAAAATAATCATTTTGGGTTATATTAATCTCTTTAAAACTAGAAAAGCCGTGAGTGCTAACCTTAAAAGCTGATTCAATTAATTCTTTCTCAATAGTTCCTTTTTTTAAAATTTTTGTTAACCAAATATCAACAAAATAACTGTCTGAAGAAACATTAGAATTTTTAGAATAACTCCATAATTCTAAAATTATTTTTTCAGGCGCTTGATACAGTTTCCTATCGGTTTTTAAATTGGTTGAGTAATAAGTTTCATCTTTACCAGTCGCAACCTCGCCGACTGCAGTTGTAAATTCCTTTATATCTGAATTTATACCATTTAATATTTGCTCTGGTAAATAGGCAATAATTTGATAAGTATATAGCGTTAGTGGTTTAAGATTGGTTACAACCACAGATTGGCTTATATTTTCGCCTAAGGTTCGTGAAAAAAAGAGTTGATCTTCCAATTTTTTATTCCCTTCCCATATCAATATTTCAGTAGTTGATGTACTATTTGTGTGCCATGTAATTGTTGCTTCTGTAGGTTTTATATTAGATACGGCTACATCACTGATGTTTAATTCCCCATCGTTTGCCTGTGATTTAATTATAAAACCGCCTAATCCCAATAAGCAAACCGCCGCGATCAATAAAACTCGCAAATAATTTTTTTTAAATTTAAACATAAATTTTTTATAAAACATTCGCGGAATATTAAAATCCACTTTACTATTCGTGGCAAATGTCTTTTTAAAAATTATTTTTTATTTTAATAAGTATATATAATTTCTCGCTATACTATGCGGATTTTACCAGTAGACAAATATTTGAATTCGCTACATAAACAATCCCTTTAAATAATTTTCAGCAAGTAAAATATCAATATCTCCGATTGATTTCTCTTTTTTTAAATCTCTCACGGCTTGTACGCCCTTTAACCCATACCTGCTTGAAAAGTACAAAATATTTTTACTAAGATCGCCATCCGCGGTTTTCGCCTCAACTAATTCAATTATTTTATCATCTTTCACAATCGCAAAATCAACTTCCTTCCCATCTTTTGTGCGCAAATATTTTAATTCTAATTTTTCACCAGTATAATCCGCTTTGCCAAAAATATGTTTTAACAAACTAACCGCCATGAAATTTTCAAACATAGCGCCCTCGTCTCCGACGACCAACCCATTATCAAAAAAATAAATCTTTGGCTCTTTGAGAATTGATCTTGCGATATTTTTTGCGTAAGGAGTGACTTTAAAAACAATAAACAACGCTTCAAAAATATCAATATATCTTTTTACTGTAATCGGCGAAATCTGGACATCTTCGGCAATTGAGGAATAAGAAACAGGAGAACCGACTTTCCGCCTCAAAAGTTCCAAAACCGTATGGATGGCTTTAAAATTATGAATCGTTTCAAAATCAAGAATATCTGTTCTGATAAGCCCGTCTAAATATTGCATCCTCCACCTCTCCGCTTCCTCATCCGCGCGAGCTAAAAATGGCTCAGGAAATCCTCCTCTTTTTATCAGCCGTAAAATTTTATCATCATCTTCAAAATTATTGCTATTTAATTCCGCTATGGAAAAAGGCATCAGGCGATGAAGATAAAACCTGCCTGCCAATGAATCGCCAGACTGACGAAAAGTATTTAACCGCGCGCTCCCAGTAACGAGTATTTTTAATTTGTCATTTTTCGTGTCAAATATGCCTTTTAAATAATTTTTCCATCCCTTCATTTTATGAAGCTCGTCTAAAATCAATAAATCAGTATTTCTTGGCCAAGATTCTTTTTTTATAATTTCTCTGTCTTCAAAATGATCATAATTCAAATAGGCGGAATTATGAAAACTTTTTCCAATTTCTTTGGCAAGCCATGTTTTCCCCGCCTGTCTTGGACCAATAATAAATACCATTTTTTTATCCAAATCTTCAATTATTTTTTGTGTCTGTCTTCTATACATAATATTACTATTATATAGTAAATTATTAAAAAGTCAAGACTATTCTATATTTCTATTTAATTTGGGTAAAAAATATTTACTGTCCATTTCTGTCATTGCGAAGTAGCAACCGAAGCAATCCTGCGCTTATTGCAATTACAACAAGATTACTTCGTCATTTCGCTTGTTTCACTTCGCTTTATTGGATTGTCGCCGAATGGCGTTTTTGCGTCATTCTGAGAATGAACGACGAAGAATCCCAGAGTTTTTTTCGCTTGACCACGGGATTATTCACCCGCTAAAGCGGGTTCGGAATGACGCGCTAAGCGTTTGGCAATACTCCCATTATATCAAATATTTAAAACCTACGCAATGATAAAATTTACGCCTTTTCACTCTCCCGCAACTCAATTTCCTCCATTCGCCTCATCGTCTGTTGTAATGAAATTATGGGACTGTCGCCGAATGCTCCAAATTGATCAAAAATTATCAAGGGACTGTCGCCGAATGCTCCTTTAGTCATAAATTGCAAGATTTACCAGGCATAATTTTTCAAACAAATTTTTTGGTTTAGCCTAAGCTAAGGGGAAAAAATTTTTTGGAAAATTTGACCGAAATATGGGAATTTAGGACAAAGAGGCATTCGGCGACAGCCCCATCAACTAATTTTAACTAACTTTACTGTCAATTATGTTCCTTATCTTGCGCAATATATGTGTTTCTCTTAACTCATAAAATGGCTGCCGAAATACTTGCATTTTAAACTTAAATAATTTATAATCATTATATGCTATCAATAACAGAAAAATTTAATAATCACGCTTTAGAAGCGCTAAAAAATGCCATTTATACGGCTGTCGCAGATAAAAATGAACTTTTGCCTAAACATATTTTAATATCAATCGCAAACCAAAAAGGAAGCGCCGCGTCTCATCTTTTAAAAAATTTAGTGAAAAACGACGAAAAAAGCTCTATTAAAAATACTTTATCAAATCTTGATTTAAATAATTTTAAAATATCTGACGATGCCCATAGAGTTCTTGAGAAAGCGATACTCGTAGCGGCTACAAATTGCCATATTTACATAGGAACTGAACATCTTCTCGCCGGTCTCTTGGAAATATCAGATCCGTCAATATTAGAAATTTTTAAACTTTCAAAAATAAATATAATATTCTTAAAGCAAAAGTTGCATTCTATATTCGAAAGCATATCTAATTTCCCCGCGTTTTATCCTCTTAATGCGGATATTAAAACTTTGTCGGATCGTGAAAACATAAAATTAAAAACCCGACAAAAAAATAAAAGTTTATATTTATCTAATTTTTGCGCTGATTTAACAGACGAACTTTTACAGAAAGATATTGATCCTGTTATCGGGCGAGATAAAGAAATAGAAAGAATTATTCAAATTCTTTCGCGGAGAAATAAAAATAATCCGATTTTAATCGGCGAGGCTGGAGTTGGCAAAACCGCGATTGTTGAAGGACTGGCTAAAAAAATCTTTAAAAATAATGTGCCTCCTCCTATTCTTAATAAAAAAATTTTTTCTTTGGATATAAACGCTCTAATCGCTGGGACAACATTCAGAGGAGAGTTTGAAGGGCGGCTTAAAAATATTCTCAATGAACTTATGGAAAACGACGACATAATCGTTTTTATTGATGAAATTCATAATATTATAGGAGCAGGTTCCGCATCAGGAACTATGGATGCTGCAAATATTTTAAAACCAGCGCTGGCAAGAGGGAATATAAGATTCATAGGCGCGACGACTCTTGACGAATACAAAAAACATATAGAACGGGATCCCGCTCTTGAACGGCGATTCCAACCTATAATAATCCGCGAGCCGTCCATTGCCCAAGCAAAAGAAATGATCGTAGGAATAAGAAATAACTATGAAAAATTCCATAATTTAAATATATCAGAAGAAGCGATTGAAGAAGCTGTCCGTTTAAGCTCAAGATATATGCGGGATAGATTGCTCCCGGATAAAGCAATCGACCTTTTGGATGAAGCCGCCTCAAAGCACAAACTGCGGACAAAATCTAAATCGGTCGAACATAAAATAAAAGAGCTTGAACAAAAATTATCTAACGCGATAAAAGAAAAAGAAAAATACCTAATGGAAGAAAAATTTGATGAAGCTTCAACTATCAAAAAAGAAGAGGGAAAAACGCTTTCTCGAATTTTAAAATTAAAAAAAAGCGAAGAGACTATTAAAAGATTGGGAGAGATCGGAAAATCCGATATTTTAAAAACCCTGTCGGAAATTGTGAATATTCCAGAGCAAGACATAAAAAATACCAATGTCGCGGCTTCTCTTAAAAAAATAAAAACAAAATTAGAAAACAATATAATCGCTCAAAACGAGGCGACAGATAAAATAACATCCGTTTTAAAAAGAAGCCTCGCCGGCATATCTTCGCCAAATCGCCCGTTAGGATCTTTTCTATTTTTAGGACCATCCGGAGTAGGGAAAACCGAAACGGCGAAAGTATTGGCCGCGGCGTTATTTAATAATAAAAATTCTCTTGTTCGGATAGATATGAGCGAATACGCTGAAAGTTTTAATCTATCAAAACTTATCGGCGCGCCAGCGGGATATGTGGGATTTGATCAAGGCGGAATTTTAACGGAAAAAATAAGAAAAAATCCATATTCCATAATTTTATTCGACGAGCTTGAAAAAGCGCACAAATCTTTTTTTAATCTTCTTTTGGAAATTTTGGAAGAAGGGGAAATAACGGACGCGAGCGGACGAGTTATAAATTTTAAAAATACTATTATTATAATGACATCAAATATCGGACTTAAACAATTAGATAAAAAAGCTGAGATCGGATTTTCTATTACTGACAAAAAAGAAAAAGAAAATTTTGATAAAAAATATGAAAAAATAAAAACTGAAATAATGAACGAGCTTTCAAATATATTGCCTATCGAATTTATAAATAGAGTTGATGAAATTATATTTTTTAAAAATCTTTCATTAAATGATATTAAAAAAATAGCGGAAAATCATTTAAAAAAAATGGCTGAGAGACTGAAAGAAAAAAACTTAATCTTATCTTATACTAAAAATTTGCCTGATTTTTTGGCTAAAAAATCTATATGTCGAAAACAAGGCGCGCGCCTTGTGCGAAAAACGATCCAAACTGATATTGAAAATATTCTGGCTGAAAAAATAATTGCGGGAGAAATAAAAGAAGGAGATACTTTTAAGGTCGCAGAAAAAGAAGGAAAAATAATAATATCTAATAAAATGGCGAATTAAAAATTTTTTATGTCTTTTCGCATCCGCATATTCGCGCTGAAACTCATACGAATCTATCAAAAAACATTATCATTTGATTATGGAATTTTTAAATATCTGTTTCCTTACGGCTACTGCAAATTCCACCCTGCCTGTAGCGAATACGCCTATCAAGCAGTAGAAAAATACGGGGTGATAAAAGGCGGAGCGAAAGCTCTTTGGCGCGTTATAAGATGCAACCCGTGGAGCAAAGGCGGATATGACCCGCTAAAATAATTCAATAATTTCATACAGCCATATTAAATATTCATTCGCGATATAGTGTTAATATAACATATAATTTTTTGCTGTTATCCAACCTAAAGTTTGGATAATAACGAGTTAGGCGAAATTTTTAAAAATGCAAATAAGGAAAGAAGAAAATTTTTCTAAATACAAATATTTTGCTGCTATGGAAACAAAGTATAAAATTAGTCTCTATGAAGGTTCTTTGACCGACATTGAATATATTAAAAAGTTTAATAAGACCGTCATTGAAAAAGCACAGAACAAATGGGGCGATTTGATTGAGCTTACTGTCTCAATGGACGAACTGAGAAATATACAGCGGTTAATGGTGAAACACTATGATGGTCCAGAACCTTGGTACACATTTGGCTATTCGGTCGATGATCACAATATGATTGTATGTGCTTTTGGAGATGATGACGGTAACAACGGCAAAATATTTGTATTTAGAAAAAACGAGGATAAAAAAACGTATGAGGAAATATTGAAGTATGGTGCATCAAAAGGCATTCCTGCTGAAGAAATGGATTTTCTTCCTCTGATTTAATGCATTTTTAAAAACATCGCCTAACACGGCATATCCGGTTTCGCTACGCTTCACCCAAATGCTTCGCACTTCGGATGATGCCGATACGTTAGATGAAATTTTGCCTTTGTAATGCTTGGTCAAAAAAGCTTCGTGCAATTAAAAAGTTGATTTGTAATTTCAGAAAATATTTTTATTCGTCGGCAAAACATCATCTAACACTGTGTATCTGGTTTCGCAAAAGAAAAAAATTTGAATAATTCTTTCTTTTTAAATCGGGCTTTTTTATAATTTTTTGCCAAAACAAAACCCCGGGCGAAAAACGACCGAGGCTTTGGCAGGACGACATAAAGTCATTTCTTGCCGAATACTTTGCTGAGCACCAATACGATTGGAATGGCGATGACGCCGATGAAAAAACTGTCCGTAAAGGTTCTACTATGAAAGAACAATGGGACGACCAACCAATTCCCGAAAAACGCCCCTGCTGCCAAAGCCAAACTTGATTTATTCATGACAATCCTACTCTTTCGTTAGTGTGAATTTCAACTTTGCAACTTACAAGTATAGCATAAAATATATTTCCTGTCAAATACAAATTGGCAAAAAATTATAAAAAAGCCCTAAAATAAGGTAAATTATTCAGATTTTTCTCTTTTACTCCACCCAAATTGCGCTGTGATTAAACAAAATTTAGTGATATAATCAAGGTAGGTGAGTTTTTGAGGTTTTAACCAATAAACACGGGCGCAACTTCAGATACACAGATACGTTGAGCAAAATAACGCTTCGCTCACTTTGGCTTTGTTCTCGCTTTGCTCGAACTTTCGCCAAAGCGCATTTTGCTCAATGGTAGGATATGTTTGCTCAAAGAAGCCAAAGGCTCTCTGCCTTACTTCGCTCAACACCGGATATACGGAAAATTCGCCTTAAAGCGTAAACACTTTTAAGGCTTCTTTTCCCAAACCTTTTCGTCTCGCTCTCGCTATGTCTGCAACTTTGTTGCATACATCGCTCCGCGAGTCTCAAAGGCTTCGCATATCCTACCATTGTGCGAAATGCGTGTTTTACTTTTGGGCTATCGCCCAGCTCTAAAAAAGAATTTGAATTTTGTTTTTTATTTATTAGAAAGGGGTATAAGGTGTTTTCTCCGCTCCGCTACGAAAACATTTATTTATAAGGGGAAAACGAATATAATACAAATACTTACTCGGAATATATTATGGCAAAGACTAAAGACAACAATTTAAAGTTTATTGATTTATTTGCCGGAATTGGTGGATTCCATTTGGCTTTGCATGATTTAGGTGCTAAATGTGTTTTTGCTTCAGAGTGGGATGAATTAGCCAGACAAACATACGAAAAAAATTTTCAAAAAATTCAACCCTCTCTTTTTGAAAAAGGATTATTTGCAAAAGAAGGGCAAGAATTATTTGCAGGTGACATTACAAAAGTTAATCCTAAAAAGATTCCAGATTTTGATATTTTATGTGGAGGATTTCCTTGTCAGCCATTTAGTATATCGGGAAAACAGAAAGGTTTTCAAGATACACGAGGAACATTATTTTTTAATGTTTTAGAAATTATAAAAGCAAAAAAACCAAAAGTTGTTTTTTTGGAAAATGTTAAGCATTTGAAATATCACGATAATAAAAAAACCTTATCTGTAATAGTAGATAATCTGGAAAATATAGGATACAAAACAGAGTGGAAAATCTTGAATGCTAAAGACTTTGGTTTAGCTCAAAACAGAGAAAGAATAATCATTATCGGACACAAAGATAAAAGGTTTGATTTTGACAAAATCAAAAAAGATAATTCAAAAACAATTAAAGATATCATGGAGAAAGATGTTGAGTTTGAGTATTTAGAAAAAGAAGAATACACAATTTTACCAAAAGATAAATGGAAAAAACAAGATTCAGGTTTAATTTTTTGTGGATACAGAAATAAGTCAATTAGAACAAACGGCACAAGACCAAATACCGAACATCTTTCGCGTGTTCACAAACAACCCAATAGGATATATTTTATTGGGGGTACTCATCCTACTATACCATCACAAGAATCATCTGGAAGATTTTGGATCTATGACGGGAAAAAAGTCCGAAAATTAACCATTAATGAATGTTTTCGATTACAAGGATTCCCTGATAACTTTAAAAAAATCAGTACGAATGGAGCTTTGTATAATCAAATTGGCAATGCGGTTGCTGTACCAATGATAAAAGAAGTAACTAAAGAAATAATAAATCAATTAATATGACAAACATAAATCATAAAGAAAAATTATTGGAAATATACAAAAAATCATTTGATATATCAGATATCGAAAATATTTCCAAAGAAGATAAGCAATATTTAGAAAACATAATTTTAAATATTGATAAAAATAAAGGGGTATACACAGTACTAATTACTTTGTTAGTACATAAGTTGGTAGATTCAAAACAAGATATAAGATTTTTTCAAAATAAAATGAAAAAAGGATTTTCGGCAAGAACTATTGATACAAAATATATCACTCCAACATTAAAAGAGTTGAAACTTCCGTCAATGGCAGAAAGTGGCTGGCTAACGAGAAGTCTTGAACAACCATATCCCTACACACTAAAATACGAAGGTGAAATATCGGGGAAAGATATGAAAAAATCTTTTTTAAAAATTGTTGACTCGTTTCAAAATAAATCTTCACTAACTGAAAATTTTTTGAGGTTTATTCTTAATGGGGCAATTTCATTTAGAGATAAAAATCACATTGCGATAAAAAAGATTTCAAATGGTGATGAATTATCAATTTCTACTATTGTTTCATTATTAGAGGAGCATTTTACCGAAAATTACAAAACACACGGTGGATCAAAACTTCCTGTTCTGGCATTTTATGCGATGTATAAAATTTTGATTACGGAATTAGGTAGATACAAAGGTTGTGAATTATTACCTCTCGGTAGCCATACCGCCTCCGACAGAACATCAAAAAGCTCTGGCGATATTGAAATTGTAAAAAACGGCAAAATTTTTGAAGCTGTAGAAGTAAAACTAGATAAACGAGTAGTATAATGCACCCATATACTGGACAGTGACAATTGGTGGATATGGTATAATGAAAAGTATATGAAAAAATTAAAACCCAAGCAGAAAGCGTCAATCGCTTTGGCAGTCATTCGTGGCGCGAAAATTTCAAAATTATCAAGC
>JAZDNE010000137.1:0-6808 GCA_043800235.1 bacterium
CCGTTGCCAATGTTTGCGTTTCCATAAAAATTTTACTATAATTAAAGCATTACAACTTCTTGTTTAAATAATAACAAAAGTTTGCATAGAATACAAATTTTTGCTGTTATCAACCAAAAAGGTTGCATAATAACCAGTTAGCTGAAATAAATAAATTCTTTTCGGCTAACGCCGAAAAATTATTCGGGCAAATTTAATTTTTAATTTTGAACACTATGGAACAAGAAATTCAACCACAACAATCTAACTCAAACAAAAAACAACTAATAATGGCTGTTATTATAAGTGTCTTGGCAACGGCACTCATTGTTGGTTTGAGCGTATACTTAATAATGGCAAAATCTGTTGACAAAAAAGTACAATTACAAAATGAACAAAATCAAAAAACTGAATTAGAGACAGATATCCCTGTGAACGTGGCTATAGAAGAACCAGAAACAAAAAACGTTTCTACTGAAAAAATTTATTTCGCAAAAGGTTGGCAAGGTAAATACTCCCTTATTGATTTTGAAAACGGAGAAGTACAGGATTTTATTCCTACAGGCTATGAAATTGTGGATCAGCATGAATACGACCCACTACCACAGTTTTTGATTTTAAAGAAAGGTAATAACCTATTCTCTTATGAGATAGAAAATGAATTGATTAATAAAATATTTACTTTTGACGATTTATTATTAAAGGACAATGAGAGTACCAGATTATATCCATCAATTACAGAAAAAAATAAATTTTTTATAGTTATTAACGAATATGATCCCAATGAAGAGCCAGGAATGGGTTTGCCTAGTTCAATAAATACTAGATCATATTTCTTTGACGCATCAGTCAACAAATTAGTTGCAACCAAAGACATAAATTTTGGCGGTTGTGCAGAATATGATTCAAAAAATGGTCGTTTCTTTTCATGGCCTTGCGGAGAAGGTATTGGTTCATCAATACCATTATCAATCTTAGACACCAATGGAAAAAAACAAAAAGAGATTATTTCGCTTGCTGAATTTGGTTTGGCGGAAGATAATCTCGGTCCAATTGCAGTTGAATATAACAATGGATTCTTTTTTGCATTATCAAAAGGTTCTGTAGATAAAATAGTTATGGTTGATCCCAAACCACAAGAACCACAAAAAGAAACCTATGCAGTAACAGAAAATGTCAAAACTCAAATTAAAGACAAATCATATCCCTATTCAACAGCATTTGTTGAATCACAAGATACTTTCATTATTGGCGGCGGTTCTTTTATCACTTTGTTGCGCTTTAGCAACAATCAAATTATTGAGAGTAAGACATTTCCTGAACAAGGACTATATGCCAACTTCATTTTTCCATATGAAGACGCATTGTATTATCAGTCTAGGGGCTCCAAAGCAGTACGCCAAATTGATTTAAGCACTTGGCAAATATCGAAAACAGTCCCAATAGAAACTGATGAAGAAATAACAATAATAAAAATTAAAAATTAAATTTGCCCGAATAATGCTCGCTTCGCTCGCGAATTTATTTACATCAGCTAACAGCGTGTATGAGGCTACGGCTTTTTACAAAAGCCTCCGCCCAAATTGCTTCGCAACTTCTCATACACGCAAACGTTAGGCGAAATAATATAAAATATATTTTATGATCGAGAGACAAGAACCAGCAAAATTTTTTACCAAAGACAGAGATAATTTAGAGATGTTAAGGCAATCTCTGGGATCAAAAGAAATTGACAAAGATATAATTCCCATTCTTGAAAATTTTTTTTCACTGCCGATTACTCCTCGTGAAAGTTGCTATGGGCATCCGGAAAAAGCAAAAAGCCCATATTTGAGTTATGTTGAAGACGATGCCCAAAGTGAACAAGAGACAAATTTTCAAAGGTTGTTCAAAGAAAAAATCACCGAACTGACAGCAAGAATTAATGAGAAAATCGGCAGTGAAGCCGTAAATATAGTTTTGAAGGAAGTTGATCGCGGTGGAGGACCAAAAGATTATACTCTACGATTTGAAATTATTGATAAAAAAAATTTTCAAGAAAATGGTAAAAAATTATTAGATATTATCTGGGGTGAGTTTTATAAATATATCGGTGAACTTAAATAAAAAAATATTTTATATTACATCGCCTAACACGGGATAAGCGGTTCAGGGCAAATGCGATTTATTATTTACATTAATGAGTTGCATTTGCCCCTCACCCAAATTTTTACTGCGCTATGCTCCGTAAAAACTTCGCTTATCCCGATACGTTAGCTGAAATACATGTTTTCCTTTTGGGCTTCGCCCAGCTCTTAAAAAGAATTCAATTTTGTTTTTTAATTTATTTATTAGGGGATAATAATGTGTTTTTTCTGCTTCCTTCGGTCGCAGAAAAACTATAATAAAAATATGAATCAAACACAAGACAATCAAAAATCCTTAAAAATTATGGCAATAAAACATTTGCCGCAGGTATTATTATTGGCACTATTTTTGGTATTCGGGTTTGTCAATTACACAAACGCAGAAAATCCAAAGCTTTATGTATCTAATAGCATTCTATATTATGAATGCCCTGATGGAGCGATAGCCGCCCCTGAAAACCTGAATATAGACATAGCAAGCGTCAAAATATTAAACGACAATTATTTTGTTGATAATAATAACGTATACACGGCCTGGGAAGATTGGCATAGCCATTTTTGCGGATTTAGCGAAATAACAGGAGCAGACCCAGAATCATTTATTGTATATAGCGAATATTTCCAAAAAGACAAAAATAATGTCTATACAAATTCAAACTACTGGGGCTGGGGCGTGCCTAAAAAAATTACAGATTTAAATATAGACGCAACCACCTTTGAGCCGCTGAATGGATACTATGCAAAAGACAAGAATAAAATCTATATCTTTACTTTCGAAAATAACGGCAAGGTTAAAATTGTCGAAGGGGCTGACGCTAATACTTTTGAAGTTCTAAGCGAGGATGAAAATTATGCCATGGATAAAAATAATATGTATCTTAATGGAAAAATATTAAGCCAGCAAGCTGATAAAATAACAAACACATCACTATATTCAAATATAAAAGGCAGAATCATTTTAAACGTTGATTCTGGCGGAGAAGCTTATTATATTCATCCACAAAAACATGAAATGCATTTTCTATCACGACCTGTCGTCGCTTTTTACGTGATGCGCGAACAGGGAGTCGGGATTACTAACAAGGATTTAGAAAAAATTCCGGTCGCGGATAATTATTGCCCCGCCTATTCGCAAAATTGCGACAAGCCAAACGCTAATAATATACAATTTGCCAACCAGCAAAAAGGAAAAATATTTATTCAAGTTGAAGAGAATGGCGAAGCTTGGTATGTAAACCCTGTTAATTCAAAAAGATATTATCTTGGTCGTCCGGTAGACGCCTTTAATGTAATGAGGAATTTGGGGCTTGGTATATCTGACAATAATTTCAATAGCTTAATAGGTAAGAAATCAAATCAGGAATTATTGAAAGAACTATTGTCTAAAAATAATGATACAAATAATTATAAAATTTTTAGCATCACAAAAAGCCCTAATTCAAATAATGCGGCAGTTTTATTTGGGTTAGAGCGTTACAAGCCGAGTGGAATTTTTATAAACATAAATGGCAAATTATATGAAGAAAGCTTCCAGCTTAGAGGCGCGCTAGAACATCTATATTTAGAAAATGTAGAATGGTCTGGTAATAATTTAGTATTTTTTGATTCAGTTATAGATGATGAGGGCGGCAAAACAATTACTCATAAACAAATACCCATAAAATAAAAAGGAGTTTTGGGCTTCGGGAATTCACCCCTTTAATTCCCCTCTTACCGAAGCCCAAAACGAAAAAACAAAATTGAATTCTTTTTTAAGAGTGATTTGCTTTCGCAAATCAAAGAAAAACAGATACATCAGCTAACACGCTATATCCGGCTGCGGCTTTTTCTAAAGCCTTCGCGCAAATTCTTTTTCGCTACGCTCTAAAGAACTTCGGATATAGCGATACGCACTAGTGTCGCGTTAAAAAGTGAACAAAGACGGCTGTTTCAGCGGATGCTCATTAAAATTTTGTAATTCAATTTCAGAAAGCATAATGTTTACGGGGGTTTTCTCGAATTGGGATACTAACAAAATCTGTAGAATTTCGTAAAGATTTCTTTTGATGTCCATTTTCTTTTTCATAATGGCAACCAAGAGAAAAGCGCACAAAGCGATGCAGATTTGCGTCTTAACCGCGTTGGCTGAATAACCCCAAAACACTTCAATTTTAAGATGCTGTTTAATCCATTTGAAAAATAATTCAATCTGCCAGCGGTGTTTGTAGAGATCTGCGATTTTCTTTGCGTCTATCTTAAAATTATTCGTAAGATAAATATAGTACCGGATAGTTTCCGCGTCGTAGTATTTTACACGCCGCAGTTTTTCCGGATAATGTTTTTTGGAATAAAAATTTTTCAGTTTGATTATCTGGTCAGAACGAAGTCCAATCGATTTATCCACCTCCCTTGAATACATTCGCTCGTATGAAATACT
This sequence comes from bacterium, assembly GCA_043800235.1. GTDB lineage: Bacteria > Patescibacteriota > Patescibacteriia > JAZDEU01 > JAZDEU01 > JAZDNE01. Next base: position 4,522 of record JAZDNE010000137.1, read on the forward strand.
TTTTTTCGCTCGGATAATAAAATATGCTTCTGCCTGATTTATTTTCCATAATCTCTCGAAGTCGAAGTAGCCGCGATCCATAATGTAGAACGCGCCTGCTTCGAACTCAAGAATATCCAGAAACTTGATATCATGCGTTTTAGCCCGTGTTATCAGGAAAAATGAAGGAATATTGCCCCGCAGATCCAATTGCGTATGAATTTTTACCGCTGATTTTCCCAGTTCGAAATATGCCCATTTAAATGTCGCGAGGCACAATTCAATCACGGTTGAATCGATTGCGTAGACCGCTCCCTCGAGTTCGATTTTAAAATCATTGTCGCCGATATACAGTTTGCGCGCCCGTTCGATTAACGATAATGCCAAATCGCGGTAGATTCTGAAATCGCGATTCTCGTTGGCGCGCGCCAATGTCGACAGCGCAAATTTATCGATTTTGAATCCGAGATGATACAGCAGATCTGAATGAGCGTTCAGGCACAAACATATTCCGCGCAGACTGCCCAAATTAGTCAGCTGTCCGAAGACCATCGCCAGAAATTGATCGCGGCAGTCTAAATTGCGAATACGATTATTTCCGTTATAACGTTTGACGCATTTTTCGAATTCATACTGGTTCGCAAATTCAATGATTTGCGAAAAAATATATTTCCCTTGGTTCATAGATAATTAGCTTAATTTGTTAAATTATGCGCTAATTATCCCATTGGAAATTCAAATCGTAAAATTTTAAAATGTGCGTTTTATAGCTAACTTTAAATAATATTTATAAATTTTTTGTCGCTTAACGCGACACTAGTGACCGATACGTTATATGAAATACATGTTTTCCTTTTGGGCTTCGCCCAGCTCTTAAAAAGAATTCAATTTTGTTTTTTACTTCTAAAACAACATCCTTTGTAGCCTTACCTTCGGACAAAGATTTTATTTTAGATAGTATTTGCGGTAAATCATTTTTGCTTATTTGTTTTCTATTTGCACCTAAGCTAAAACCATCACTATCAACTTTTGCAAATAAAATTGAATCCATTTTTTTTGATTTTTCTTTGTCAATAATCAAAATACTTGTTTTTATGGTTGCACTATATGGCTGAAAAACTCCCGATGGCAATGAAATGATCGCATATAAGTTATTTTCAAGAAGTTTTTTTCGCAATTGTTTTGCGGCGTTATCTGCCTTAAAAAGAACTCCGTCTGGAACTATTATTCCTGCTCTTCCTCTAATATTCAAATGATTTAATATATAATCAACAAATAAAAATTCAGCCCTAGTTGAGTTAATAGAAAATCTTTTATGCGGGTTTATCCCACCTTTTGGCGACATAAACGGCGGATTGGCAAGCATAACATCAAAACTTTCATCCCATTTTTCTTCGCTTGAGAGAGTGTCGTATTCAAAGATGGTCGGACTAGGAAAGCCATGCAGATATAAATTAACCTTGGAAAGACGAACCATATCCGGTGAAATATCATAACCGGCGAAATGATCCATCAAAGTTTTTCTCTCATCAGGCGTAAGTGGTTTTTCCTTGTTTTCAGGATCATCTAATCCGTCATGCTGTTTAAGAATGTGCTTGTAGGCGGAAATTAGAAAGCCGGCAGTGCCACAGGCAGGATCGCAAATTGTTTCGTCTTTTTTTGGATTAACCACCGCCACAATAAAATCAATAATATGGCGAGGCGTGCGGAATTGCCCAGCGTCGCCTTGCGAACCAAGAATAGAGAGTAAATATTCAAAAGCATTGCCCAAATCTTCGCTATTGTCATAACTAAAACCATTCACTTCTTTTAAAAATAGACTCAAAGTTTCAGGATTTCGGTAGGGTAAGAATGTATCTTTAAAAATATCGCGAAACAATTGCGGGATATGCGGATTTTGAGATAGCGAAGTTATCGCTTCAATATAAAGATTCAAACGATCTTGTCCGCCAAGTTTTGTGTCCATCAATTTTGTCCACGCATATTTTTCATAACCATTGGTAAAAAAACGTGCCTTTCCACCAAGCTCCTGCGCTTCCTTATCCATATCGTCCATAAACTTATAAATCAATGCTGTGGTGATTTGCTCAACTTGCGCTTTTGGGTCCGGCACTTTACCAACCAAAATTTGGCGAGCAGAGTCAATTTTTCGTTTTGTTTCTTGATTAAGCATATTTTATTTTAATATAAAGGTAATAAATTTTTTACCAAATTCAGACAAATATGTACGTTCCGTTTCAAGAAATTCACTCTCGCCATATTTCGATATAACTTTTTTATCTGATGTTGTTGTGGTTAATCCTAAATA
>JAZDNE010000153.1:0-6641 GCA_043800235.1 bacterium
ACGAGGGATTGAAGATGAAAAATTGCGAGATGAATTGATTAAAGAAGGATATGAGAATATAAAAAAGTATGATTGGCAAGAAAATGCGATAAGGACAAAGGAAATATATGGCAAAACGGAAAGTTTATAAAATTAAAACGAGGCAATGCCTTATTTTTTTTCGGCGCGGGATGTTTGTCGCAAGACAAGTTTTTTAAAATATGTTATAATGACAATGACATTGAATAGATTTTTTTTGTTATGGGAAAAGATATTAAATTGCGAAAAATTGGAGAGGATTGTCAAGCGAAATCAAGCGGGAATAAAGCAAAAATGAAAGTTGCTAATTTTAGATTTGGAAAAAAAATTAAACTTGTAAAAATTTTTGCTTCGGAAAAGATAAAGGTAAAAAAAGAAAAAATAAAAAATAGATTATTCGTTCGCAATGTTGCTTTATTGCCGATTGGGGCAAAATTAAACAAGAAAGCAAGAAAACAAAAAAACAGAAAAATAAAAAAACAAGAAAGCAAGGCGGAAGGGCATAAGTTTACTCGTATTAAGGATGTGAATAAAAAAAAGGATTGGGTTGTGTTGGATGAAAAGGCAGGGGAGAATTTTGTTTTAGGAAATTTAAAAGAGTCGCCTTTTTATTCATCTCTTCCTGTGTCAGAATCTTTTTTATGCAGGCAGGCAGGGCAAGAAGAGATGATCGTTGATGAAAAAAATAACGCGTTTTTTCCGCAGGTTAGCATTATTGGAATGCCAGAGGCTGGAAAAAAAGAACCATGGAATTTTATAAAGATTAAAAATGATAATCAAGAACAATTAAAGCGCGACAAAGAATATATTTTAGATGATTTTGATACTTTGCATGATTTAAGCAAGGAAACTTTTAATTATCATGAAATAAAAAAGGAAAAATACATCGCATCGCCGTATGTGGTAAATTTGGGGGAGGGGAAGGAAAACAATGAAATAATAAAACAACAAAATAACAAAACAACAAAACAACAAAGCGAGAAAGAAGAATTAAGAAATAAAGAATTTAAGAAGTTGCGGGAGAATTGGAAATTTGGAAATTTTGGAATTAGAAAATTATTTTCAAAAAAACAAGAAAACAATGAAATAATAAAACAAGAAAAAAAAAGTTGGGCATATATTAGCCGTCAGTTATTAAGTATAAAACGGATAGAATTTTTAAATGCGGTTAAGGAAATTTTTTCGATAAAACGGCAGGTTTTTGCGACGGCTGTTAATTTTTCCATTATTGCATTGCTTTTGATATCGCCGATATATGGAATGAGATATTATGCGAAGGCTCGCAGTGCAAAAGGAAAGGTAATGGGGGCGGCGACCGGCGCTTTGCATAATTTAAAATTAGGAAAAGAGTTGCTTAGCGAAGCGGCGGCGGGATTAAATTTGTCTGAGCAGGCAGGCAATTATGCTTTTGGCGATGATATTTTTGAAAAAGCGAATATGAAATTTGACGAGGCAAAAATAGGTTTTGAAATCGCGGAAGGCGCTTTGAATAGCATAAATAATACAGTATTTAATATCGCGTTTAAAGTTTTTAATAAAGATGAGGAAATTGAATCCGCGCAAGCATTGATTAAGGCGGGAGAAAAGGCCGCGGAAATAAGCAAATTGATTAGCGAAGGACTGGGGAATATAAAAATTAAAAAATTGTCTAAAGAGAAATTGGAAATTGACGAATTAGGAAATCAAGAGGTCGTGAAATTTGAAGAAAATGGGGGGAAAATTTTCGGCGGAAATTTAATGGACATTGTTAATCAGTTTAATAATACGGCGGGAAAGGCATTGCCAAAAATTAAGGAATTGAAAAATTATTTATCAAAAATTGATATAGAAATCATTCCTAATGAGTATAAAGAAGAAATAAAAAATGTTTTTGAAATGGCGGCATATATAGAGCATCGTTTAGACGATTGCGTTAAATATTCAAAAACTGCCGCTGATATTTTGGCTAATGGAAGTTCCGCAAGATATCTTTTTATTTTTCAAAATAACAATGAAATGCGCGCGACGGGAGGTTTTATCGGCAGTTATTCTTTAATTGATATAAAAAATGGCGAAATAGTAAATTTTGAAACTCCTGATCAAGGAAGTTACGCTTTGCAAGGCGAATTGCTTTCTAATCTCAAATCGCCAAATGCTTTGCAACTTATAAATGGAAGATGGGAATTCCAAGATTCGAATTGGTGGCCTGATTTTCCGCAATCTGCTGAATTTATCGCAAATATTTATGAAAAAAGCGGCGGTCCCACAGTGGACGGCATCATAGCGATTAATGCTTCATTTATGGAAAAATTACTTGAAGTTATAGGCGATGTCGAAATGCTTTCTTATGGCAAAGTTATAACTTCTGATAATTTTGTAAGAGAAACTCAAAAGGCAGTGGAGCTTGAATATAATCGAAAAGAAAATAAGCCAAAAAAGATAATCGCGGATTTAATGCCGCGCGTTTTAGAAAAAATGTTCGGCATATTTGAAACTTCGCAAGATAGTTCTTCTAAAAAAATGGCGGATATGCTTTCTGTATTTATTGGATCGTTAAGAAATCGCGATATACAAATATATTCGACTGATGAGACATTGGAAGCGGAAATAAAAAGTTTAGGATGGGCGGGAGAAATTAAAAATATAGAAAATAGGGATTATTTAGCTATTATTGATACAAATTTGGGAGGCAGAAAAACAGACAGAGTAATCCAACAATATTTTCAACACAAAACTGAAGTTTTAATGGACGGCGCTATAATAGATGAACTTACGATCACGAAAAAACATAACGGGATAAAAGGCGATTATTTTGAAGGGGTTAATAATGTTGATTATTTGAGAATTTATGTCCCGCGCGGCAGTGTTTTATTGGAAGCGGAAGGTTTTGATCCGCCGCCTGCGGACTGCTACGAGGAGTTAAGAGAAAATATTGTTCGCGACGAATATTTAACAGAAGTGGAAAATCGTGAAAAGGAAGACATTAAGACAGGAACTATAACAGGAGAAAATTTTGGTAAAACTTATTTTGCTAATTGGACGCAAGTTGATCCTGGTGAAGAAATAACAATAAGGATTAAATATAAATTGCCGTTTAAATTTTTTGACAGCGGGAATGTCGGCAAGTATAGTTTATACATACAAAAGCAATCAGGAAGCCTTGATCATATTATAACAAAAAGTTTAAATTTGCCTGATAACTTAAAACCAGTATGGTCATATCCCGGAGCGCCGGAAAATGGCGAGTGGGTTAGGTTTGATAAACTTGATAGCGATAGGTTTTATGGCGCGATATTTACCGCCACATTTTAGAAATTTTCCGAAAAGCTTTTTTTCTGAAAGAGATTTTTTTTGATTATTTTTTAGATTTTTTAAAAATTAAATTTTACGCAGTGTTTTTTTTGAGGATGATTATTAACTTCACATTTCAAAATTGCGTTTCATAAGCGCGTTTTTAAAATATGATGTCCATAAATGCGATTTCAGAATGTGATGTCTTTATTTTTCTCAAAAAAGACGAAAAATAAATATATATGAAAAAAATAATTTTATTTTTATGTTTTAGTTTATTAGTTTTTAGTATTTCTGGTTGCGGAGTAAAAGAGGAAAATATCGATATGGATAATGTATTAAATGAGTCAAAAAAATTAATAGAAGCTAAAACTGGGTTAGAAAGAGATATTCCATCTGACACTGAAATAGAATTGAATATTAAAAATCCTTCTGGCAATTCTCCGCAACCAATGCAAAACAGCCAACGGGAAATTAAATTGGAAGATTTTACGGCTATTTATGATAGAGCTGTTATAAAAACGAATTATGGCGATATCACAGTGAAATTTTATGCAGAATCATCTCCTGTAACAGTTAATAATTTTATGGATTTAGCGAAGAAGGGATTTTATGATGGCACAAAATTTCATAGAGTTATAAAAGATTTTATGATTCAGGGAGGAGATCCTAATAGCAAAGATGATGATTGGACAAATGACGGAATGGGCGGTCCAGATTATAAATTCCAAGACGAGATAAATTCTCATAAATTAGTTCGAGGAAGTTTAGCTATGGCGAATTCAGGACCGGATACGAATGGCTCTCAATTTTTTATAGTTACCGCGGACGCGACTTCATGGCTTGACGGCAAGCATACTAATTTTGGCGAAGTTATAGAAGGCATGGATGTTATTGATAAAATTGAAGCTGTCAAAACTAATCAGCAAAATCATCCGCTTGATGATGTCGCGGTGGAGAAAGTTGAGTTGATAGAAAAATAGAAAAATTAAAAAAACTGCGTCATTCATCAATTTTGCGGTGTTTAAACGCAATTATAGAGTTGCAGCTTCTATAATCTTGTCAAAATATGAAAAAATGCTATACTATAATTATAATCCGAATTTAAAGTTCGGATTTATTCAAATTTATTGTTTTTGACTTTTAAATCTATGGACATCGCATTATGAAACTGTGCTTAGAAATAGCAAAAATTGATGAGTCGCGAAGTTTTGGAGCGAGTAAAAATTTGAGGTGTATCCGTTGATACAGCGAAAATTTTTACTCGTGAAAAACAAGCGGATCGCAGTTTTTGCCGTTTATGGAGCGCGGAGTCATAGTGTGATGTCTATAAGGTTTGCGCGGGTATCGTATAGCGGCTATTATATTACCTTGCCAAGGTAGAGATACGGGTTCGACTCCCGTTACCCGCTCTGTTTAAAAATAGAAGTCTTTGTTTATAAAAAAACAAGCTTAATATTTTGATAGAGTGAAATATTAAAAAACAAAAGGCGGGATATAGAATATCGAATCAGGAATTAAGTAAAAGAATATATAACTTAATTCTTAATTCTTAATTCTTAATTCGTTTAATTATTATGGAAAATAGCATTTTACAAGCTGTCCAGCAGATATGCGATGAAAAAGGAATACCTATAGAATCTGTTGTTGAAACAATAGAAGCGGCGTTAGCCGCGGCGTACAGAAAAGATTACGGATCTAAAAATCAAAATATTAAAGTAAAATTTAATCTTGAAACAAACGAGTTTGAAGTTTACGATGAAAAAACAACAGTCGATAAACCGATTATAGAAGAGGATGAAGAAAGCGATGAAAAAGAAAATATTTCTCAAGCCGTAATTGCTGAAAGGACTCCTGAAGAAATAGAGGAAGAAAAAGCGCTTAAATTTAATCCGAAAAATGAGATACAAATTGCTGACGCGAAAATAATAAAGGAAGACGCTAAGGTAGGAGATGTATTAAGAATTCCTCTCGAGACGCATAAAAATTTTGGGCGAATGGCATCGCAAACCGCAAAACAAGTAATAATACAGAAGTTAAGAGAAGCGGAACGGCAAACACTTTATGAGGAATTTAAAGGAAAAGAAAAAGAGATTATTAACGGCGTATTGCAGAGATCTTTGGGAAATAGTTGGTTAGTAGATCTTGGCAAGGTGTCAGGTATGCTTACAAAGGAAGAGAGAAGCCCTTATGAAGAATATAAATCTGGCATGAAAATGAAATTTTATATTTTGTCAGTAGAACAAACTTCAAAAGGTCCTGAAATTTTGTTGTCGCGGTCGCATCAGGAAATACTAAGAAAATTACTTATTTTAGAGATACCTGAGATTGCCGCTGGAACTGTGGAAATTAAATCATTGGCAAGAGAAGCTGGCGCTCGTTCGAAGCTTGCAGTAAAAGCTAATGATGACAGCATTGATCCTATAGGAGCTTGCGTCGGACAAAGAGGCGCGAGAATTCAAACGATTATAAATGAACTTGGCAATGAAAAAGTCGATATAATACTTTACAATGAAGATATTCGAAAATTTATAGCTAATTCGCTTTCTCCAGCAAAGGTTGAGAGTGTTGACATTAGAGAAAAAGAACATTTTGCGAAAGTAATAGTTAAAGAAGATCAATTATCGCTTGCGATAGGAAAAGCGGGTCAAAATGTAAGGCTTGCCGCAAAATTAACAGGCTGGAAAATAAATATAAAAAGCATAGATGGCAAAGAATTTATTATGGAAGGAGCGGAAGAAGAAAAAAAAGAATCCGACCTTGTCAATCTGCCTGCGAAGGCGAAAGATAATTTGCCGGATAATATAGAAACGGAAAAAATGGAAGCAAGCGAGGAGGATAAAGAACAAAAACAAGATGATAAAAAAATAATTGTTGAAACAAAAGAAAAAAATATCAAAGAAAAAGCAAAAGAGAAAAAAATCAAAAAAAAGAAAGAATAAAAATAAATAAAAAAGTCCGCGATTTTGCGGACTTTTTTTGCAGTTTTTAAAAATTCGCAAATTAGCTCAAAAATTATTAGGGGGCTGTCGCCGAATGCTCCTTTAGTCATAAATTTTAAGATTTACCAGGCATAATTTTTCAAACAAATTTTGCGGTTTAGCCTAAGCTAAGAGAAATAAATTTTTTGGAAAATTTGATCGAAATATGGGAATTTAGGACAAAGAGGCATTCGGCATAAGTCCCTTTAAGGCGAACTTTTCCGTATATCCGGTGTTGAGCGAAGTAAGGCAGAGAGCCTTTGGCTTCTTTGAGCAAACATATCCTACCACTTTGCAAAATGCGCTTTGGCGAAAGTTCGAGCAAAGCGAGAACAAAGCCAAAGTGAGCGAAGCGTTATTTTGCTCAACGTT
>JAZDNE010000145.1:0-9566 GCA_043800235.1 bacterium
TGATCAAATTTTAACAGAAATTAAAGTGCTGAAAGATATCATAAAAGAACAGCAGTCGCAGATTAAATATTTGGCGAAATTAACGCAGGGCGTTAAAAATTTGTCTGAGGCAGTGAGTAGCGCGATCAATAATTTTATCACTTATGGCGTGGATGATAACACGAAAAAATTAGGAGTGGGAGAACGGGCGGCTGTTATGTATTCGTATAAGGCGGCGTTTGACAAATTGCCGGAAACGGAAGATGAGCTCTCAGACGCGATAAAAATAGCAAACGGCAGATGGCCGAGCATGACGAATGATGTGGCGGAAAAGAAAGCGAAGGAGCAATTCCAAAAAATTTATAAAAGAATACCTGATATGAACGATGCGAAAGATAATGCGGCGGTAATAGTTATGGCTTATGGATTGCGCCAGAGAGCGGAGAATAGGAACTTGAACAGCGAAAAAACCGGGATAAATATATTTAAAGGGATTTATGGCAAAACGCCGCAGACAACCGAGGAGTGGAACATAATGCAGGCGATAACTTATTCCGGCGCGGCAAGAGAAAAAGACACGGACGGCGACTTATTGCCAGATGAAAGAGAAGCGGAATTGGGAACCGATAAAAATAAAAAGGATACGGATGGCGACGGATACGCTGATGGGGCGGAAGTTTTGAACGGGTATGATCCGCTTATGAAATAATAGGTTTTATAATGTTTAAAAATAGTGTCAAGAGCTTATAATATTTTCTAACACTGCCATTACAGAGTTTTATGAAAACATCATATAGAATAAAATATGCGGCAAGAGGATTCTTTTTAGGATTTTTAGCGCTTTTAATTTTATTTTATGGTGGAAAAGCGGAAAGCGAATGGATTCCGCTTGTCAGTGGGATTGGCGCGCTATTAGGTTTATTGGCTGGGATTCTAGTAAGTATTATATGGGCAATGGCAGGATATTTTATTGGCGACAAAATTCAACGGATAAAAGATGGATTATCTCTTTCTGTTTATGGTATAATATGCGCAAGTATATACTCGGTTTTTTATATATATTTTATCTTGGTTATATTAGAAAATTATGGGCGTGAAACATATATAAGGGAAATAACATGGTTTATTTATTCTTTGCCAGTATCTTGCTTATTTAAGTGGATCGGAGAGATGCCTAAATTATTCAATTTATTTTTAATTCTTCCGCTTAATCTGATGATTATTTATTGGATTGTTGAAAAGATAGAAAGAATTTTACGGCCTGAAAAATTTAAAAAAGAAAATGAAGAAAAAAGAGTTTTAGCAGGGAATAAAAAAACAGATGATGTTATTGTTAGAAGCATTGATGTCGCAAAAAATAAACATAGAAGTAAGTTATGGTTATTTGTTCGCGTTGCCGTTAATATAATAATTCTTTTTGTATGTTTTAAAATATTTTTAGCGGTGTTTAAACCTGTGAATTCGGATAAGCAGCAAACGAAGAATAATAGTAACATAGTAGGTATAACTACAGATAATAGTGGAAGTAATTCAGGGGATGCATATTTAGTTTTTGATTATTCTCCGCAAGGAGAGTGTGGCGTAAGCAATCGTGAAGAGAAAAATTCTTGGATTGCGGGAGATACTTTTCAGGCGAGTAAAAAAATAAATTTATCTAGAGCATGCGAATTTAGTATAGTAGGAAATTTTAATATTGATGGTAAAAAATTAGAGCTTTTATATGAGTCTGCAACGCAAGGATTGTGCGAATGTTATAATGCGCCTGTGCTTACTTGGACTATTTATAATTTGCCAAAGAAAGATTATGAAATTGAATTTAAGGAACAAATAATAAATAAGTTGCATCCAAAGGAGCAAAGAGAAATATTATGTTATTGCTCAAATGGGTCTAGTTATTATTTTAAATATAATGGCGTTATATTTTTCCATGGGGAATCTCTTACATGGAGCGGATCATTTGCGAGTGATATAAAATTAGAGAACTCAGATTCTAATACTTTTGAGTGTATAGATTCAAATTACGCAAAAGACAAAAATAATGTTTATTATTGGGGGACGAAGGTTGAAAAAGCGGATCCTGAAAGTTTTAAACCATTGGATTGGCCGAATGCGAGGGATAAAAATTATTATTTTGAAGAGTATAAGATTAAACATGAATTTTGAACGATTCCTTGACAAAATTTAATTTCGGCATTAAAAGGGCTATGAAAATAGCTCTTTAAATTTGATGAAATATTAACTGAAAGGCAAGGAGGAATAGTAAAGTGAGGAGAAAGATAATTCTATTATTTATGACGGCTTTATTTATATCCTGTTGCCGAAAAGGCAAGATGACAGTTAAAGACAAAATAAGGAAAGAGGCGGATTATATTTTATCTTGCCAATATATTGCTAATCCTAATAATCCGGCTTATGGCGCTATAAATAATACGCAAGGAAAACCTACATGGATATCGCCTCGGGAAAACGCTTTGGCGATTTTAGGATTATTGATTGCTTCTGAAAAGCTTAATAATGCGATTTATAAAGAAAGAGCGGAATTGGCGGCTGATTACTTGATAAGAGTTCAAGATTTGGACGGCGCTTGGTATAACCAATATAGCTATACTACTCCGGGAGATCCTGCGAATTTGAAAAATGTCAAGGCATTATGGAAGTCGCCGACTCACGCGCAAATATTATATGCGTTTCACAAGCTGGGATACAAGGGAAAAAGGTATGCGGCGATGAAAAAGGGAGCTGAATATCTGATTAATTGCCAGAAAGTTAATAATAAGGGAGGAAATGACGACGGACTTTTATGCGGCGGCAAAGACAGTAAAGGCGGTTATTTAACCCAGCGATGGACGCATGATAATTGCTACGGTTATTGGGCGTTAGAAGCCGCGGCGGATTGGGCGGATATTAATGGAGAAAAAAAATTTAGATTGCTTTGCAAGCTCTCGGCAAGAAAAATATTAGAGGGGATGGAAGAATATTTATATAATCCTAAAGATGGAATTTGGGAAATTGCCGTTGATGAATGGGGCAGTCCATTAAAGAATCCGCACCTGCCATGTGTTAAAAGAGAGAGGATATATCCGAGTTGGATTCAATATTCTCCTGTAATGCTAAATTTACCGTTGAAAAGAAAAAATTTAGCGGCTATTGGAAAATGGATACATCAGACATTCCAAGATGAGAGCGGCGCTTGTTGCGAGTGGTATTGCGAAGAAGGAGAATTAAAATTAAGAAAATATCCGGGGTTGTCTTTTCAAGCTTCTTTAGCATGGTTTGTTGACGGAAGCGCATATTATAACGATGCTTTAAAGTGGGCGGAAGAAAGCGGGCTATGGCATGAGGAAGGAGGCTGGATAGATTGGAGGGAAGAACTGCCAGATAATGGAAGGATTGCTGAAAATTGGATGCGTTTTATTGACACGAGTTTTTATTTCATTGCTTGTATTACAAAATACGAGTTTAGAATTGAATAATGGGACTTATGCCAAATCCCTTCGTGTCATCCTGAACGGAGCATAGCGGAGTGAAGAGCCTGCCCTGAGCGATAGCCGAAGGGATCCCATGGTTAAGCGAAATTAACTTCGGGATGCTTCGCCTTAGGGTTCAGAATGACAAAAAATCGGCATTCGGCATAAGTTCCATAATAGCAAGTTCTTTTAAGCTGTCCTTAGATGTTATGGGCAGCTTTCTTTTATATACAGAAAATTAAAAATGTGGTAAAATGCGAATATCAAAATAGCGCTTAATAAGCACCAGTTGCTTAAGGGAAAAATATTAACTTTTTCTCTCTATATATATTTGCAGTAAAAAATATTTTTTCTATCAACAAAGCAGTTAAGCAACTGGCACTAAAATTTGTTTCATTGTTTTGTTGTTTTTTTGAGATTATGCGGCAATTTGTTATCCCTCAATTTATAGATGTTGAAACTAAAATTATCGGACCGATAACGGTGCGACAGTTTCTTATAATGCTTGTCGACGGACTTATTATATTTATAACTTATAAATTAAGCGATTTCGGTCTTTTTGTTTTTGCTGGATTATCAGAGTTTATGATTGGAGGGACTTTGGCTTTTTTAAAAATAAACGGCAGACCGGTGCATTATTTTCTTATTAATTTTATAGAAACAATTAGAAAGCCGAAATTAAAGGTTTGGCATAAAAATTATTGGAATAATAAAGATATTTATTCCCTTATGCTTCAACCAAAGGATGAGATTGCAACTATTCCAATTGCGAAAAAAGAACTTATAAGCAAGTCGCGTCTTTCTCAATTATCATTGATTATCGATACTGGCGGAGCGTATAAGGGCGAAGATGAATAATTTTTAAAAAATGTCTAAATATAATAATAAAAGAAGACAATTAAATGATCTTGAAGCTATATATAAAGATTATGACGCCCGTTTCAAAAAAGGCGGAAGCAGTTTAGGGAAAATTATTATTTTCGCTTTATTTTTTATCGGCGTTATAGCTTTAGCAGTTTTCGCGGGATATTATGTTTTTCATGAAAAAATTTCTGATGAATTTAAATCTGATGATATGGCGTTTGAGATAAAAGGCAATGAGAGCGTTATATCAGGAGAAGAAATTTTTTACATTATAAAATATCAAAATAATAGCGCTGTTGCCGCTTCTGATTGCGAAATCAATTTTTCATATCCTGACGGTTTTATTTTAGAAATGACGGATCCTAAGCCTCTTAAAGAAGAAAAGAGCCGAAATATTATGTGGCATTTTGAAAAAATCGGCGAGGGGGATGGAGGAGAAATAAAATTAAAGGGAATTATAGTGGGGAATATCGGGGATGAGAAAAAGTTTAACGCGAATTTTAAATATACACCTATAAATACCGGAGCGCGTTTTATGAAAAGAGCGGATGTCGCAACGATTATAGAAAATAAGTATTTATCTTTAGACATCGCAGGCGACGGGAATTTTATTGAGGGCGATAAAAATAAATTAACGGTTAAATATAAAAATAATTCCGCGACTTCTTTAAAAAATTTAAAGCTAATTTCATATTTTCCGAAATCCGCGGAATTTTTAGCTGGAAATAATTTAATGAAGTTTTCTGATACTGAAGGAGAAACATCAAGATATGAAATGAAAATAGAAGAGTTGAAAGGGAAAATTGAAGAAACGGTAGATATGGATATCGCGGTAAATTCTAAAGATTATGGCGCGTCATTCAAATTTCAGATCGGATATTTAGACAGTCAAGGAAAATTTTTTATGCAGGATGAGGAAATATATAATGTCGTTATATCAAAAGGAGCGTTAGAGACGACTCTTATAATAAATGGCAATAACGATAAAGGTTATGCTAATTTTGGCGATGTTTTAAATTACTCATTGATTTTAAAAAATTCAGGCGATATTAAATTTAGCGATATTGAACCAAGAATAATAATTGATGATAGCGAAAATTTATTAAATTGGGATAGTTTAATAACAAAGGAAGGCGGGAAATTATCAGATAATGAAATACTTTGGAATAAGGAAAATAATTCAAAGTTAGCAGAACTTAATAAAGGCGAAGAAATTGAACTTTCTTTTTCGATTGAATTGAAAAAGAAAACTGTCGGCGAAGTTGGCGATATTATAGATGGCGGCATATTAAGTTGGGCAGAGATACGAACTGGCAAAATAGGAAATTTAGGCGAAGAGAAAGATTTTAAGACTAAGTTAGTTTCTATAAATTTGAATACGGATTTAGAGTTAACAACAAAACTTAGATATTTTAACGACAACGGAGAGGCGATTGGTTCTGGTCCCCTTCCTCCGAAGGTTGGAGAGGAGACGAAATATAAGATTTATTGGGAATTGAGCAATTCTATAAATGAAATAAAAAATGTGAAAATAGAGAGCAGACTTCCAGATGATGTCGAATGGAAGGAAAAAATATCTTTAGATTCTGGAGAACTTTATTATAATCAGGAAAAAAGATCCGTGATTTGGACTATTCCAAAGTTGCCGAAAAATTTATCGGATGTTATAAAAGGAGTTTTTGAAATAAGCATAGAGCCTCAAATAAAAGATGCTGGCAGTACAATGATTTTAATGGATAATATATCTTTAGAGGGCATTGATACTAAAACAGGAGCTAAATTATCAAAGGTATATGGATTTATTACAACTTTTGACGAGGCAATTGGAGGGATGGGAACAGTCGCGGAGTGATTTTTAAAATAAAAGTGTCAAAGCAATTTAGAAATGTCATACTTTTTAAAATAAGAGTTTTTAAAATTATATAACTGTGGTATAATGGGACTGTCGCCGAATGCCTCTTTGTCCTAAATTCCCATATTTCGGTCAAATTTTCCAAAAAATTTTTTCCCCTTAGCTTAGGCTAAACCGCAAAATTTGTTTGAAAAATTATGCCTCGAAATCTGGAAATTTATGACTAAAGGAGCATTCGGCGACAGTCCCATAATTTAAAAAAAATATGCAACTAACAAATTCAGTGAAAAATTCTATTTTAATACTATCGAAGCTTGCGACTATCGGTTTTATCATGATGATTTTGATGATACCGAAAGGCATGATAAATTCTTTAGTTGCCGAGAGGGCTTTGAGGCGCAATCAAGCAATTTCGGAAGTGAATTATAAATGGGGCAATCCGCAGAGTTTAGTCGGTCCTGCGCTTGCTATTCCTTATAAAAAATATTTAAAAGTTGTAAAAGATGAAAAAGAAGAAAAGACTGAAGAAATTCATTATGCATATTTTTTACCTGAAAAGTTGAATATTAAAGGTAATATCGAACCGAAAATTTTAAATAGAGGAATTTATGATGTGGTTGTATATAACGCGCTATTAAGTTTTGACGGGTTATTTAACTATCCTGATTTTTCAAAGTGGGATATTCACGAAGATGATATTATGTGGGATAAAGCTGTCGTTTCCATTGGAATTCCTGATATGAGAGGAATTAAGGAAAATATAAAAATTACTTGGGGAGATCAAGAATTTTTAACATCGCCTGGCGCTAAAATGGAGCTAATTGCTGATCCGAGCGTAAATGCGGAGCAGAACATTGACGAAGAAAATTTTTTCAATGAAAAAATGATTCCGACATTAACGAATCAAGATTTGGAAATTTCTGGCGTTCATGCGTTCGTTCCTTTTGAGAAAAATAAGACGGACAGGAATCGCGCGTACTCATTTGCGTTTGCGATCAATCTAAACGGGAGCAATTTATTAAATTTTTCACCTCTTGGAAATAAGACAACGGTTGAATTATCATCGCCATGGGAAAATCCAAGTTTTGTCGGCGCGTTTTTGCCTGATGAGAGAAGCATAGACGGCAATGGATTCAAAGCAAAATGGAGCGTTTTAGGATTAAATAGAAATTTCCCTAAAAGTTGGGAAGGAAAGCTTAATAGCAATATTTCTATTTCTGATTTTGGCGTAAAATTATTGATTCCGGTGGATGAATACCATAAAACTGATAGAAGCATAAAATATGCCATATTGCTTATTGCTTTAACTTTTTTAATATTTTTCTTTGTGGAGGTAATCAACAAAATAAAAATTCATCCTCTGCAATACATTCTTGCAGGACTTGCTATAGTATTATTTTTTGCGCTTTTATTGGCGTTGTCGGAACATCTTGATTTTAATTTAGCTTATTTAATTGCAAGTTTCGCTACGGTTTTGATGATTTTTTTATACTCGAAAACTATTTTTAAAAAGACGAGATTTTCTATTTTATGCGCGGGAATTTTAGAGGCAATATACATTTTTATATTTACTATCATTCAATTGCAAGATTATTCTCTTTTGGTCGGAAGCATTGGATTATTTATTATCCTATCGTCTGTTATGTATTTTTCGCGAAAGATTGATTGGTATTTTGCTGGAACGGAAGATATTTAAAAAATAAGCAGTAAAAAATTGTTGAAAATCCAGCAGTTTGTTTATTTTAAAAAGGGTATATGGACGACGCGCTATGACTTTGCGCTCCATATCTAAGCGCGCTTTCATAGCGCGTCGTCCAGAGGATTGAAAATTAGATTTCTTGAAAATTAGGCTTCTGCCCTTGAATTTTTTTAGATGATATGTTAGATTATAATTATAAAATAAATATTTCTTGCGATGATACTGTCGCAAGCTTGTTGCGGGGCAACATTGCCAGGGTGGCTCAATGGTAGAGCAATGGTTTTGTAAACCATCGGTTGGGGGTTCGATTCCTCTCCCTGGCTCAATTTCAACAAAACAACAAAATAAGAAAGCAAAAAAGCAATAGACCATAAAGTTTGTTTTATTGTTTTAGTGTTTCCTTGTTTTATTGAAGTTATGTCTCAAGATAATCTCTTAAAAATGACCTGTTCTGTTTGCAAGCAAAATAATTACTTCATGTATAAAAACAAGAAGAAGCTTAAAGAAAAATTAGAACTCAAAAAGTTTTGCAAATGGTGCAAAAAACATACTCTTCATACGGAAAAGAAAATAAAATAGCGATATAGATTACTATGAATTATAAGAAGTCAATATTTTTCATCGCAATATTTTTTGCTGTTTTTTTGTTTTCCGGATGCGGCGCAAAGATTGATCTTGAAAATAAGATAGAAAATAGTTTTAAGAAATCGCAAGATGACGCAATAAATGTATGGGAAAATAATATCGCGGAGCAACAAAAACGCAAGGCGGAAGAATATCTTAAAATAGGTATTTCCGAAGATGCTAAAATAAAGATTGACGAGTGGGTAACAAAGAAAGATCTTAATAAATACGGGGATCCGAAAAATTTAATGTATGTCGGCGGCACGCCCTTATTTAATGAAATAACAGGAGAAATTATTGACAGGCATGAGTATATTTTAAAAAATCACCCTGAATTAGTGAGCGAGTTGGGATTGAAGTAGCATTCAAGAGCGGGGATTATATTTGAGTATTAGACTTATTGCGGGATTGGTTAAGTGGTATAACATCGGTCTCCAAAACCGAGGTCGGGGGTTCGATTCCCTCATCCCGTGCCAATGGCATAATATAAATTTCTAATTTTTAATTTCTAATTTTTAATAAGTTTAAGATTATTTTAATTAGAATATTGATTAGCAAACTGTGGAGTGGATAGTTTAATAACAGAGTTTTTAAGATATATATTCATAGATTTAATTGGCGATATTTTTTATTTTCCTGTTTGGTGGTATGCAAAGGGCGCAAAAAAAGTTTTTTTGTCTTGTGTAAAAGAGATTAAAGAAATTGAAGAGTATTTGGCATTGATAGTTTGGATAAAAAATATTTTTACTCCGATGTACGGACAATATGATTGGCAAGGGCGTATTATAAGTTTTTTTATGAGAGTTGTTCAAATTATTTTAAGGGCGATATTTCTTTTGATTTGGGCTGTTTTCTATGTGAGTTTATTTTTAGCATTTCTCGGATTGCCTATTTTAGTTGTATGGCAGATATGCCGGTTAATATAGTTAAAAGTTTATAAGGGACTGTCGCCGAATACCTCTTTGTCCTAAATTCCCATATTTCGGTCAAATTTTCCAAAAAATTCTTACCCCTTAGCTTAGGCTAAACCGCAAAATTTGTTTGAAAAATTATGCCTCGAAATCTGGAAATTTATGACTAA
>JAZDNE010000068.1:0-9014 GCA_043800235.1 bacterium
ATGTAGGAATTGGGGCGACGAGTCCGGTTAGCCCACTTCATGTCGCAAGCGATTTACCTAGTGGTCAATGGGGAAGAATGGCAAGGTTTTATGATCCAACAATGGCACCAGACGACAGTTTTCTGATACATCTTGGTCAATCAGACAGCCAAAATAATGCCGGAGAAATTGGCTTTTACTATGCGGGAGCTGGCTCACCGAATAATAGGCTTGTTCTTGGCAATTATGGCGACGCCCAGACTATGGTTATAACTGCAGGCGGCAACGTCGGCATCGGGACGACGACTCCCACTAATAAATTGGATATTGCTGGTGTTGCACGGACAGGCACTCATGATACTGGCAATGGTTTGTATGTAACAGCAGATGGAGATGCTACGGCAGGAATAGCAGAATTTAGGCACTCAAATGGGACACAGGGAATTAGCGTCGGTTACGCAGGTATTTCTACTATTAGCGCAGCGGCACTTCAATTGGGTGTAAATAATTCTACTAAAGTTACTATTCAAAATAACGGCAACGTCGGCATCGGGACGACGGCGCCACTTACCAAATTGCATGTATCGGGAGCAATATCTTTAGGCATCAGTGGAGTTAATGATTTTTATGCTAACAATATTGAACCCACACTTTACTATTCAGGAGCTGCAGGGTCAGCTTATCCTTTCTTGGAAGCTGGCAATCTTGTAATACAATCTCGAACCTCAACTGGAATTGCCAGGGATATTGTATTTGCCACTGGCAGTAACGCACCATTGACACGAATGATTATAAATAGCACCGGCAACGTCGGCATCGGGACGACGAGTCCTGGGTCTTTATTACATCTTTATACAACTTCTGCCGGTACAGGATTGAAAGTTGAAAGGGGAGGTGGAACAGAATCGTATGCCCAACTGGAAATTTCTGGAGTTAGTACCTCAGGGGTTGGGTATCCGGCCAATTTACTTTCCAGGCGCGACCTCACGCTTAGTGCAGGACAGGCTGAAGTGATGAGGATAACAAGTGCCGGCAACGTCGGCATCGGAACGACTGCGCCGGAAGAACTGTTAAATGTTTATAAATCTCAGGACGCTATGACTAGGTTATTGGTTCAGAATCCTAATGCAACTGGGACTTCTGCTGGTTCGGTTGTTGAAGCTAAGTCAAATGAATCAAGAGTATCGTTGCAAGCTTTTGGTGGAGCATATACTGCCGCTGGTGCGCATTTTACAGACAGAGCGGCTTTATGGGTCGCAGACGGAAGTGGTCTTGATATAGTTTCTAATCCTGGAGCAGGCGGGCAAGATATTCGGTTTTATACTGCTGGATACGCAACGACGAATGAAAGGTTGCGAATCACCAGTGCCGGCAACGTCGGCATCGGGACGACGAGTCCACTTGGGCCTTTGAGCGTTGTGCCAACGGCTGGGAAAATGTTTACAATGGCTGCTGACCAGTATGCTAACCCGACATGGTTTAGCGGCGATGCATCCTCTGATCAGTCAACTGGTATGAATTTTCAAGTCGGGTCGCTAGGTTCACTGTCTAACGCAAAAGGTTCAGGTTTTTCAATGTACGGAAATATACAAGACCCTAGCGGATATGCTGGTAGCATTATATTTAATGGAGCTACGGGCCTAACTAACCCCACTAATGGTTCAATAAACTTTCGTCCAGGAAGTGGGACAATAAACATGGCCATATTGCGTACGGGGGGTGTCTCAATTGGCTCCGCATATAATACTACCGATGCCGGGAACGGAAATCTGATAATAAGTGGCAACGTCGGCATCGGGACGACGGCGCCATTAGGCAGATTGCATTCTTATGAATCAGGCGCGAAAACAGCGGCAAATTATTCCGGCTATTTGGAAAATATAGCGACTAATGCCGACACGGATTCTATCAATAAATATGGTCTCTATATAACCTCAACAGGAGTATTTACCGGAAGCGGAGGCGGCGCCACAAACAATTATGGAATATATTTGAATACTGCCGCGGGCGCGGACGCTAACTATGATATTTACGCGGCATCTGGAGCAAATCTTACCACCGCCGGTATATGGACAAACGCTCCTTCATATAGAAGATATAAAGACAATTTTACGGAGACATCAAGCTATCTTGATAAATTGATGGAATTGGATCTTTACGAATGGCAATATAAAGATGAAGAAGTAGAAGGAGCCAATAGGTTCGCGATGGATTCCAATAGACATTCGTCTCCTTTCTTGGATGAATTTTATGAGGCTTTTCATCTCGGCACGGACAAGGGCGTAAATGTGCAGGATCTTGCCGGCGTGGCGCTTGCGTCAGTGAAAGAATTAAACACAAGGTTTTTAGAAATGAATCAGCGGTTTGATATCGCAAGCCAAATCGGAACGGCTGAAAATCTTTCTGTTGATTCCATAATTTCAAGTTCCAGTTTTTGGGAAGCGATTAAAGTAAAAATCGTCGCATGGTTTGAGGGCGCGCAAATTAAAATGGCAGGGTTGTTTGTGAAGGATTTGAAAATAGAAAAATCAGGCGACGCGCTTCAAGACACAATAGGAACGGCGGCAATCGCTACTGGAACCGATTCGGTTATAATTAAAAATAGTAAAATAACAAAAGAAAGCAGAATATTCGTAACTTGGCTTGGAGACATCGGGCAAGCAAGATGGTGGATTTGCGATAAAACAGAAAATGAATCATTTAAAGTATGTTTGAGCAAGCAAGTTTTAGAAGAAGCGAGATTTGATTATTGGATAGTCGGGGTTGAATCAACCGCAGACGACGAATCGCAAATTACGAATCAGGAAAATGAAATAGATGAAATAGAAAATTCAGAGCCTGAAATCGTAGAACCTGAATCAGAAGTTGCAGAGCCTGAAAATTTAAATTCTGAAACTCAAAATATGGGCAATGAAACAATTCCTGACGATCAGCCGCCGATTATTGATGAAGAAGAAGAGGTTGAAGAAATTGCGGAGGAGGAAGTTATGGAAGAACACGGATCCTCTCAAGACGGAAACTAATTTTTTTAAAAAATTATTATTTGTTTATTTTTTAAAAATAATGTAAAATATATAAAAGAATTAAAAATTAAAAATTAAAAATTAAGAATTAATAATTAAGAATGCGAATGATGGATTTTTTTTCACCCATAATTCGTAATTTTTAACTCGTAATTCTATTTTAAATTATGCCGAGATTAAAAATTAAAAAAGAACTTGATGGCGAAAGACGCGAAGAAAATGACGCGAATAACGGCGCGGATTTGACGCGGAACGCAACAATTAAAGCCAATAAAGCGGAGCAATCAGTAAAACAAGGAGAGGGACGCAATCCTTCCATTACTAAAGTTTATGATTTTGTTATTACAGCCTCGCTTATTTTGATGTTTTTAGGACTGCCTTTGTTTTTCACGAATATGACTTTGCAGGGATTGGGATTTGAAAAACAAATGTATTTTTATATTATTCTTTTAGTTGGATTATTCGCATGGGTGATTAAGGCTATTGCGGAAGGACATATTTTAATAAAAAGAACTCCATTAGATATTCCGATTATTATATTTTTGCTTGCGATTTTAGGTTCAAGCATTTTTTCGGTAAACAAATGGGCGAGTTTTATGGGAGGATGGGGGATACCGGCTAAAAGTTTTATATCAATTCTCGCGATGGCGCTTTTTTATTGGTTTATGATTTCGAATATTACAATGAAAAGACTTAACGCTATTTTAGCGGCTTTCGCGACATCAATAGGTTTGATTTGTTTTATTTTCATTTTGAATTTTTTTTCATTAAACCTTATAGGATGGGTTTTAGGCGCGATAGGTTTAAAAATCCAGCCTAATGCCGTATGGATGAACGGGGGATTTAATACAATAGGGCTTTTAAGCAATTTAGAGATATTTATATCAGCGGCTATTTTGATTATTGTCGGGATATTGGGGAGCCTGACCCACCCACCTTCTCAAAGGGGGGTAAGGGGGGATTTCTCGATGGCAGGAAGCGGGGATATAGGAAACGATGGGACGCGAGATGGCTCTGATGATAGCAAGGTGATACGCGCCAAAGCTTTGGAAATAGATCAAGATTTACGCGCGGAAAAATCTCCCCGATTTGCTGACGCAAATCGACCCCCTTTGGAAAAGGGGGCAGACCAGCCCCCTATCCCCCGCCCCGCGACAAGCGCGGGACGCCCCCCTTTAATAAAGGGGGTAACGGTCGTTCTCCTTTACGGAATTCTCCTTGCGTGTCTTTTTGTTATACTTGTATTAGGCAGTTATGTTTCTTTGATAGGACTTTTAGTCGGACTTGGCGTGATTTTAACGCTTGCGATGTCGAGATTGGTTGATATGGACAAGAAAATATTTAGCATCAATTCTTTTTTGTTCGCGTTAGTTTTAGTTTATATAATCATAGGAAAAACTCCCATCCAGTTAAAGCCATTGCCAAGCGAGATCGGGCTTTCAAGAAGTATTTCATGGCAGATTTCTAAAGAAGGATTTAAAGATAAATATTTATTAGGCGCTGGGTTAGGAAATTTTGAGTATGTTTTTAATAAGCATAAGCCAAAAACTTTTAATGATAATGTTCTATGGAATACTCGTTTTTCAGAAGCTACGGGAATTTTTTATGAGGCATTCGCGACATTGGGCGGCATCGGCGTGGCGGCATTGATATTATTAATTTTAACATTTTTGGGAGTGTGTTTATATATAGTGGTGAAAAGAAACGCGAATGAACGAGAATTGGAAAACGAATCTGCGGGAATAGGTTGCGCGGATATATTATTTGTCGCTCTATTTGCCGCAAGCGTATCTTTAGGAATTGATATGGCTCTTTATCTTACTGGAGGAGTTTTGATTATTTTCGCGTGTTTATTAGCGGCTCTTGTTATGTCGGTAATTTCTTTAAATAAACCGAAGTATTTTAAAGAGTTATTTTTTTCTTACAAAGTAAAACCTGAATACGCGCTTGCGCTTTCGTTTGTATTTGTTTGTTTAAGTTGCGGCATAATACTTCTTTTTATAACATTAGGCAAGATTTATTTGGCGGATGTTTACGCGAAAAAAGCGTTAACATCAGAAAATGAGGAAGTGGCTTTGCGTAAAATAAGCAATGCTATTAAATTGTTCCCATATCAGTATATGTATTATGAAAAAATGGGCGATTTGATGGCTCTTGCCGGCGATAAAGAAATGAAAAACGAGAAGAGGGATATGGAAAAAGTTCAAAATTTATTGATAAACGCTATAAATTCACATAAAAAAGCGATTTCCCTATCGCCTGAAAGCGCGTTTAGTTGGGAAAATTTAGGCGTAGTATCAGAGGCGATTGTGAAATATGATCCAACTCTTCTTAATGACGCGGAAAATTCTTATAAAAAAGCGATAGAACTTGATCCGAATAATCCGGCGCTTAGGATGAGAATTGGTATGATAAAAGAAGCGAAAGCGGAAATAGCCGCGGCGGAAGAGAATAAAGAGGGGGAAAAGGACAAAGAGAGCAAAGAAGCGATAAAGGTAAAATTATATAATGGGGCGATAGAAGATTTTGAGAAAGCCATTGAATTAAAGCCTGATTTAACAAGCGCTTATGATGGAGTGTCGAGAATAAAAGAAAAAAATGGAGATTTAGAAAAAGCGATCGAATATATGACAGTTTCATTTAATTTGAATGCGAACAACGCTTTTTATCCGTTTAATCTTGGAAGGCTGTACTATAATATGGCGGCGGCAGACATGGCAGAGAAACGGACAGCTGATCCAGCAGAAGAGGGGAACGCGGATACAGGGGAGTTTAATATCGCGAGTTCGACGGAAGGTATAAAGGTGGAAGAAAATTCAAAAATTGTGGAAAATAAAAAGGCAATTGATTCGGAAAATGATTTAAAGATAGCGGAAGCTTTGTTTAAAAGAGCTGTTCAATTGCAAGATAAATATGTTGACGCGCTTTATTCTTTAGCTATGGTTTATGAAAAGCAAGGCATGATAAGCGAGGCAAAAGAATATTATAAGAAAACATTGGATTCGTTGCCGGAAAATGCCGCGGAGACAAGAAAAATGTTAGAGAAAAAGATAGGAAGCATGTAAATATAGCTACCGCAAAACAAATTCTGGGATTTTATAAATCATTAAAATTGTTTAATTTTTGTTGTAGGAACGAGGCATTGCCTCGTTCCTGTAGCTAAAATTTTCAGTGTTTTTATTTTGCGGTCGCCATATACGATTTATTGTTTTATAATGTTTAATATCAATGAAATAAAAAAAGAAGAACAGGAACGAAAGAAAGAATATGATTTGAAGGAAAAAAAAATAGCGCCAGTTGATGAAATAAAGGAAACATTTAAAGATAAAATAACTATTGAGGAAGAAAAGTTATACCGCAAAGGAACAGTCGCCACGCGAGATATTATCGCGCCGGCGGCTTTGGAAGTGAAGCCGAGTTATTTAAAACTTAATGACAAATACGCAAGGACTTTATTTGTTATCAATTACCCGCGTTATATAACGGTGGGCTGGTTTGATCCAATTATAAATATTAATGCCGCTATTGATGTGGCGATGTTTTTTTATCCTGTTAAGGCGGATGTTATTTTAAAACAACTTAAAAATAAAGTCGGAGTATTGGAAGCGCAGTTGCAGGCGGACAGAGAAAAAGGCGCTCCGCGAGATCCTATACGAGAGACAGCTCTTCGCGATATTGAGGAACTTCGCGATAAATTAACTCAAGGCGTAGAACATTTTTTTCAGTTTGCTTTATATGTGACGATTTACGCTGATAAAAAAGAAGAGATGGAACGGTTAAGCGGAGATTTAGAATCGCTTTTCGGCTCAAAACTTGTTTATTCAAGGAAAGTTTTATATCAAGCGGAACAAGGATTTAATTCGACGCTTCCTTTGTGCAATGATGAACTTCAGATAACATTCAATATGAATACTTCGCCTTGCGCTTCTTCTTTTCCGTTTATTTCTTCTGAATTAACATCCGATTCGGGAATTTTATATGGCATAAATAGGCATAATAATAGTTTAATATTGTTTGACAGGTTTTCAATGCAGAACGCGAATATGGTAGTGTTCGCGACATCAGGCGCGGGGAAAAGTTACGCCATTAAATTAGAAGTGCTTCGCAGTCTTATGATGGGATCGGATGTTATTATAATCGATCCAGAGAAAGAATATAAGCATTTAGCGGACGCGGTAGGCGGAACTTACATAAATATTTCGCTTAATTCCGACAGCAAAATAAATCCTTTTGATCTCCCGCGCATAACTTCCGAAGATGTCAACACCGGCGATATTATAAGAACTGCGGTGATTTCATTGAAAGGTTTATTGCGCATTATGCTTGGCGAGATGACGCATCAAGAAGATTCTTTGATAGACAGAGCGCTTTTAGAGACTTATGGTAAAAATGATATTACATCGGACGCCGATCTTAAAAATATAGAGCCTCCTTTAATGCAGGATTTGGAAGAAGTTTTGCAGGGGATGGAAGGAGGAGAAGATCTCGCGATGAGACTTCAAAAATATACGAAAGGGACATTTTCAGGGCTTATCAATAGTCCGACTAATGTTGAGATGGATAATCAATTAGTTGTTTTTTCCGTGCGCGATTTAGAAGATGAGCTTCGTCCGATAGCAATTTATACGATTGTAAATTATATTTGGAATGTGGTCAGATCGGAAATGAAAAAGAGAATTTTAGTCATAGACGAGGCATGGTGGCTTATGCAAAACGCGGATTCGGCAAAATTTATATTCGCGTTGGTGAAAAGATGCAGAAAATATTATCTTGGAGTTACGACTATTACTCAAGATGTGAATGACTTTTTAATTTCACAATACGGACAGGCGATTGTAAATAATTCCGCGATGCAACTTCTTTTAAAACAGTCTCCGGCGGCGATTGATCTTATTCAAAAGACATTCATTCTTACGCAAGGGGAAAAATATCTTCTTTTGGAATGCGGAGTTGGCGAAGGCATATTTTTCGCCGGCAATAAACACGCGGCGATAAAGGTTATCGCTTCCTATACTGAAGATCAACTCATTACCTCAGATCCGCAACAACTTCTCGCGATCGAAGCGGCGAAGAAAGAGTTTGACGAGAGCCTGAAAGCGGGATAAAGCTAATTAACGCGAATCACTTATAGAACGAATAAACACGAATTTTTTGACGAATTAACACTAATCACGAATAATATGGAGATGTTAGAGAAGGAATTATCTTATAAAATACAGGGATGTTTTTACAATGTGGCTAATAAATATGGGAAAGGGTTAAAGGAGAAAATTTATCAAAAAGTATTAGCGGAAGAATTTAAAAGAGCAAGTTTGAAATTTTCGGAACAAAAAAGGATAGATATTTATTCTTTTGATACGGGAAATAAGCTTGGGACTTATGTGCCGGATTTTATTGTAGAAGATAAGGTTATAATAGAAATTAAAGCGTCGGACTTTACCACCAAAAGAGATGTTGATCAGCAAAGGTCATATTTAAGAATAAGCGTTTATGAGGTTGGCTACTTGGTTAATTTTGGAACAGAAAAGTTAGATATGAGAAGATCTATTTATACAAATGATAGGAAGCATTTTTTGGTAAAAATAACGAAGAACAGCGCGAATTCGTGATTTGTGAAAATTCGTTCTATGATTCGTGAAAATTTGTTTTATGAGCAAGCAAAAAAAAATCATCTTAATAATCGCCACGGCAGTTGTTTTAATCGCGCTATTTTTCGTTTTATTGTACGCGAATAAGCGTGAATCAGAAAATGAAATAACTGGAAGCGATGTAGGAGAATTTGGCATAGTTGGCGAAGAAAAGAACTTAAAAAATTTAGAAGTTCAGAAATTAGAGGCGGAAGCTAAACGAAAAGAGGTATCGCCTGAAATTATAGAAGAGGAAAATATTAAAAATTTTGCGAAAATTTTCGTTGAAAGATGGGGAAGTTGGTCGAGCGACAGCGATTTTTATAATTTTGAGAGTTTGAAATCAATGGCAACGGAAGATATGGAAAACGAAATAGAGAAAGAG
>JAZDNE010000148.1:0-4720 GCA_043800235.1 bacterium
AGTAGAATTTTTTAGCAAAAAATATAAGTTTTCTTTTAATAAGATTTTTATAAAAAATCAAAAGACGCGTTGGGGAAGTTGTACAAAAAATAACAATCTGAATATCAACTATAAAATAATTTTTCTGCCCAAAAAACAACAGGACTATGTTATTATTCATGAGATGTGCCATCTGAAAGAATTCAACCATTCGCGAAAATTCTGGTCACTAGTTGAAAAAATTCTACCAGACTATTCAGAGATAAAAAATGAATTTAGGAATCACGAGCTATTTTACAAATAGGGAATATGTTTGGATCGTTATGATACAATCGGGTGTACCATTAAAACAATCTGTGTGATCTGTACCCTCTTTAATGGATACTTTTTATCATAAAATTTCTTATAATATTTTGGTAATAGAACTTGATTGCATTTAAAAACAAATTTCTGCTTTGAGGTGAAATCTGATTTTGTTCACAGTGAAGCAAAAAATTCCTAATATTTTTCTGATCGAGCTCTGAGCTCGCAAACTATAAAGATAACTTTTTACGGTTTTGAACTGTAGTTTTTTGATTTTCAGTTCTCGCTTTGTTTCTTGAAGTTCTGCTTGCATAATTTCTTGATAAATATTAAAATTCAAATAATTTCTATACGATTATAGTTTATCGTAATTACGTATAAGATACAAGTTATTGTATGAATTGTGCAGGATACTTCGTATAAAACGAGTTATCTGAAATATTCCTTTTTCTTTTTTGGGTTATCGCCCAATTGTTTTAAAAAATTTTCAAATTTCTTTTTTATTAATTATAGAGGGGTATAAGGTGTTTTCTCCGCTCCGCTACGAAAACGACTTATTTATAAGGGGAGATGAAATACAATTACAACATGAACAAAAAAATCATAAAATTAGCGGCATTTCTACTTCTTGTCCATTTTTTTATTTTCCCTGAAGCCGCCCACGCAGTAATCCCGCCGGATTTTATTTTTAATATTGGGACTCAAATAGCTCAATTCTTTTCGATAATTGCAATATTTTTTACTGCCATTCTTGGGACGTTTTTTCAATTTTTCAAGACAAAATATTATGCGCTTAAACACAAAAAAATAGTTTTAGGCCTAACCATTATTGCAATTATAGCAGTATCTCTCACCTCCTCTTATTTTTATGCAATATACAAACAAAAAGCTGAATATCAAAAGTGGCTCAAAGAAAGCCAACAATATAGTACAAACCAAAATACTCAAAATGCCAATTTAGATTTTGATAATGACGGATTAACCGATCTTGAAGAAACAAATTTCGGCACTGATCTTAATAATCCCGATACGGATGGCGATGGATATTCCGACGGCGAAGAAGTTAAAAATGGATATAATCCAAACGGTCCTGGGAAATTTGGAGAAGAAGGTATAAACGAAGACGCAAATGACCAATTAAATATCGGCACTGAAAGTAATAAAAACATCGACACATCTACAGAAAAATTTATCTCCAATGTGAATTTAAATGATAGTTCCTCTAAATTTATTAGCGAATACTATGGGAATATCGCCAATGGAAATTTAGAACAAGCCTATGAGATGTCTAAAAAAACCGTCGGTTTTGACACTTTCAAGGGTTGGTATCTAAAAACCTCTAAAATAACATTGGACAAATTGGTTCGGATTGATGAAAAAAAATCATCCATAGAATTAACTTTATATGAGGATGGAACATTCACAAGATATGGCGTCTTGATGACTTTAACCTTACAAGGTGAAATGCCAGTAAGAGTTGAAAAATCGGAAGTTAAAATTTTGGTTCAAGGATTAATTGATAATCAAAATGTTTCTGTTGATGATAATAAAACTGCCCAAGAATATGATTTTTTTGCTAAAAATGAAAATGCAAGCATACTTGTCACAAATCAAGATTTTAAAAATATTACAGACAAACAACAAAGTAATTATATTGTTTTAGACGCAAGAGAAGATATTGAATACGAAAATGGATATTTCCCCGGAAGTTTACATATTCGGTTTGCCGACTTAAAAGCTGGTCGCTGGATTGAATTACCAAAAGATAAGCCTGTTTATGTAATTTGCTGGTCTGGGATACGAGGCAAAGAAGTAGCCGAATTTTTGAGAACCAAAAAAATTGTGTCTTCTTATTTGGAGAACGGCGCTAACGGCTGGGTTAAATTTGGTGGAAAATGGATAGGCGAAATCAAATTCGGAGGAAAATATACAGATCCAAAATATCAAATCGTTTTTAGTACAGATGATGTTAAAAAGAAAGTAGAAGAAGGCGTGATCCTTGTTGATACGAGAGAACCATACAAATTCAATCAGTCACATATAGCAGGAAGCGTCAATATTCCAATTATGTACACTCCAACAATCAATCTTGAAAAAACATT
The DNA here is from genome assembly GCA_043800235.1 of bacterium. Classification (GTDB taxonomy): domain Bacteria; phylum Patescibacteriota; class Patescibacteriia; order JAZDEU01; family JAZDEU01; genus JAZDNE01. The sequence goes on from JAZDNE010000148.1 coordinate 2,385, forward strand.
TAGCCAAGTTCCAGCGAATAACAAAGTCATTACGGTATGTGACGGGTATGTTAATTGCTTTGACGCCAAAATTACGGGTGTTGAATTGGAACGACGGGGACATCAATTCTTAGGCAGATATAACAAACCTTGGGAATATGAAAAATAATATCATTCAACCGCAAGAGATTGACCAAAATAAACAATATTTAGGCAATAAGACACTTAATCTGAAAAAGTTGCTGGATTGGGGTTCTAATGTTCCAAAATTTATTGCAATACCTTCGCACGTTTCCAGCACTTTATACTCCGATGAAAATCTAAAGGAAGAAATAATCCAAGAGGTAATAAGAATTTTGCAATGTAAAAAATACGCAGTGAGATCAAGCGCCTTAATTGAAGACGGAGAGAATAAGTCATTTGCCGGTCAATTCACCACCAGACTCAACTTATCCAGTAACGAGCTAATTAGAGGAATAGACGAGGTGTTGAAGCAGGCTAATAATTTTCTTTATGGTGAACTTGATAAATTCTCAATAATTATTCAGGAATATATTGCACCCGATATTTCGGGAGTTACTTTTACGAGAAATCCAAATGGTAGCAGAGAAATGATAGTTGAATACGGATTTTACGAAGGAGAAAAAATAGTAAGCGGAGAAATAATACCCGAAAAAATCTCTTTTTATTGGAATGAAAGAGACATCAAATTACCCAAACAATTTTTAACCGGCCAAATAGTTGAGAATTTCAAAAATATTGAAATTAAAAGTGAATTTCCGCAAGACATTGAGTGGTGTGTCAAAGACAATCAATTTTATTTGCTACAAACAAGGCCGATAACAACAATTACCAGCGAACAATACGAGCAAATCAATTTTTTAGAAAAACAGTTATCGGAAAGAGGAAAATATTTTTTTGAAAAAACAGAAATTTCAGAAATCGCACCACGACCGACAGAATTTACTTTAAGTCTTCTAAAACTTATCTACTCTCAAAATGGTCCTATAGGCGAAGTTTATAAAAAATACGGTGTCAATTTCACTAATACAAACTTTTTAAAAATTATAGGAAATGAGCTTTTCGTTGATAAAGAAAGAGAAATCCAAGGATTACTTCCAGCTTATAGCTATTTACAAAATCAAAATTTTGCTCCGAAATTTAGCAACTATTCAAAAATTATCCCGACGATAAAAAATTTATTCTTCCTGAATAAAATTCAAACAAATAGCTATGAGCAAATATTTCATAAACTAAAAACAAAAATAGAGATAGCCGGTAATGAACAGGATTTTCAAACGACTTTGAAAAATTTTTTAACGGATTATAAATTGATTTTTGAAACCAATCTTTTATCCGGTTTGGCTATAAAAAAACTAACTTCCCTACTTAAAAACGAATCCGTAAAATTACCGGATATTTTAAATGAAAGCAGTCTTTTTATTAACTCGGATGAATATAAAGTAGTGTTACCTAAAAAATTAAAAGGTAATTCTTTAGAAATTTCCGATGAATCAGATTTCTCAGCTACTGAAAAAATAGAAAACCAATCAAACGACAAAATATCGCAATGGTGGGAAAAAATGTCCGATTTCAAGAAAAAAATACTCCAAAACAAAATCAAGGAAGCTATAGTCTATGATCGGTTAAGAGAATTAGGAAGGTGGTTAACTATCAAGAACATAACCGCAATAAGGACTGTATTATTAAGTTATGCGAAAACTGAAGGATTTAACGACTTGCAGAATATTTATTTTGCCAATATCAACGAAGTTCTTGATGATCAGACTGATGAAATAGTTTGCAAAAAAAGAAAAAATATTTACGACCAACACAGTGATTATCATCTGCCAAATTCAACTACTTCATCATTTATCCAAATGAGTACGGAAATTTTAGGCGTTTCAGCAGGTTTGGCGCAAGGTATTTTGCAAAATCACGAATATGTGGATTCGGAAAAAACAAATGACTCAAAAATTATTTTGTATACCGAAATATTATCGCCGGACTTAACAAAATATTTTGACAGGATTTCGGGAATTGTTTCAGAAAATGGAGGTTTATTATCACATTTAGCAATCGTGGCTCGTGAAAATAATATTCCAGTTATAACTGGATTTTCATTATCAAATAGCGTTTTAAAATTAGGTGATTCCGTGCAAATTGACGGTAGTAATGGTAAAATAGAAAAAATACAATAAGGTGTTTTGGACTACGGGCATTCACCCCACACCTGTCCAAAAACCACTTTCTCTGCTAAAATAACATCATAATTTATCTAAATGGAGAGAAATTATGAAAGCAGAAGAAATTATCGGGTTAATTCCTGATTCAGTATTGGACAGCTTGTCTTTGAA
>JAZDNE010000056.1:0-11125 GCA_043800235.1 bacterium
CATTCGGCATAAGTCCCACTATATAAGAGCTGGCAATTTTATCATTCTGAGCGACGCATAAACGAATAATCCCTATTCGCAATTTTTATAGTTTATGGAGTGCGAAGTCATAGTGTGATGTCAATAACTACGCTATGATCAGTTCAGGATGAAAAAAAACGAAAAAATCACCGACCATATATATTTTAGCTAAAAATGTGTCGTTTTAGTTATCTGCAAGCGGTTTAAAAAAACGCCATTCCGAACAGAGCAAAACGGATAAATGAACATTCTCCGCCTAATTTGCGTAATTTTCGCTAATGTCGTACAATATTAAAATACAGGAAAATATTTTTTAAAAATTGCGCTAAAAGTTTTTTTCTCCGTCTGCCTGCGCAGTAAGGCTAAGCTCCACAAAATATATTTTAAACGCGCAAATTTTATTTATGCAAAACTATGATATAAAAAATTTTATATATAAATTCCTTGCTTATCTTGAAATTGAAAAAAATAGAAGCTTAGCGACTGTTAAAAATTATAAATTTTATCTTTTTCGATTTTCTAATTGGGCAACGGATCGGCATATTGATAACCCTGAAAAAATAATATTGGAAGATATAACGGAGTATAGGCTATGGCTTAATCGGTTAAAAGACGCTAAAGGGAAAACTCTTAAAAAAAGCACGCAAAATTATCATCTAATCGCTCTTCGCGCATTTTTTAAATACTTATCTAAAATTGATGTTAAAATTTTAGCGCCTGAAAAAATAGAACTCGGAAAAATGCAGGAAAGGGATATTTCTTTTATAGAAGGACCTGAGTTAGAACGATTTTTGAACGCGCCGCTAACCTCGTCTAATGTCCCTTCTTTTAAAGAAGAAGAAAAACAAATTATCCCTCAATCTCCGCATCAAAAAATTGACGCGAAAGAATTAAACCTTATCGCGTTGCGCGATAAGGCAATTTTAGAGACATTGTTTTCGACCGGATTGAGGGTATCTGAATTAGTGAATTTAAAGATTGAGCAAGTTGATTTGAAAGATATGAGTTCCGCGCAAGAATTGACAGTGCGCGGCAAAGGAAGTAAAGTGCGAATAGTATTTTTATCAAATCAAGCGCTGTATTGGATAAAAAAATATTTAACTTTAAGATATAATATTTCTCCTTATATTTTCGCAAGCCATGATCAAGGAAGCAAGAAAAGAAAAAATATTTTAGAACCGCTTACAGCGCGCACAGTGCAACGGATTGTAAAAAAATACGCGAAAATCGCCGGCATTACGAAAAAAATTTCACCCCATACATTAAGACATTCTTTCGCGACTAATTTACTTGCAAATGAAGCGGACATTCGCTCAGTGCAGACAATGCTTGGACATTCTTCGATTACAACTACGCAAATTTATACGCATATAACTGATAAACATCTAAGAGAGGCTTTTATTAAGCATCATAAAAGATAATAATCTTAAATTATGATTATATTTTTATACGGTCATGATACATTTCGAAGTCTAAAAAAATTGCATGAACTTAAAGAAAAATTTTTAAAAAATGTTGACGGGGGAGCTTTAAATTTAGCTGAAATAGACGGAGAAAAATTAACCTTTGCTGATTTTAAAAAAGAAATCTCAACGGTTTCTTTTATGTCGCCGAAAAGAATGGCGATTTTTAAAAATATCATATCAAAAAATAAAGATAAAAATTTACAGGATAATATAATCGAGTATTTAAACAAGCATAAAAACGATGAAACTATTATTGTATTTTGGGAAGAAGCTATAAAAGCAAAAGAAGTATTAGTGAAATATTTATTATCTTTGAAAAACAACCGCCAAGCCGCGAGTCTGCGCAAGCAGGATGCGTACTTGCAAGAGTTTAAACTTTTAAACGATGCAGAATTAAGAAATTGGATTATTAAAACAACGAGTGAAAAAGGAGGGGAAATTGACGGGGCATCGTTAAATATGCTTATTGAAAGAATCAGAAACGATTTGTGGCAGATGAATAATGAACTTGATAAACTTATTAGTTTTTCTTCAAAAATAAGCGTTGAAAATATCAAAAAATTTGTAAAAACTAAAGATGACGAAAATATTTTTAATTTAACGGACGCGATAGGAAATAAAAATAAAAAAATTGCGTTAAGATTATTAACCGAACAATTAAGAACTGGCACGAATATAAATTATATTATAACAATGCTCGCTCGGCAATTCAGGATTCTTTTGGAAGTAAAGGACTATTTAGCAAAAGACGCGCGATCTTTTTCGCCTTATGATATTTCGCGCGATTTGGACATAAAATTTTTTGTAGTTAAAAAAATATTAAAACAAGTTAAAATGTATGAGATGGTAAATTTAAAAAATCTGCATTCTCAAATTTTAGAAATAGATTTAAAGTCAAAAACAAACAGCGCGCATATGGAACTGCTGTTAAATATGCTTATAGTTAAAGAATGCCGATAAAAAAATTTATGAGATTAAAAGATAAAAAAACAAAAATTATTGCGACAATTTCTGATTTAAAATGCGACATCGAATTTTTACGCGAATTATATGAGAACGGAATGAATGCTGTTCGGCTTAATACCGCGCACCAAACGCCAGAAGCTACTTTAAAAATCATCGAAAATATTAGAAAAGTTTCAGATAGAATAGCGCTGATTGTTGATACGAAGGGTCCTGAAATAAGAACAAGCAAAGTTCAAGAAACTATTATTGTCAAAAAAGGCGATACCATTAAAGTTGCCGGAGGCGCGAAAGAATATATTTCAACTCGAGATCTAATTTATGTTGATTATAAAAATTTTAGCAAAGAAATCCCTAAAAATACAAGTTTTTTAATTGATGACGGGGAATTAGAAATGAAAGCAATAAAAAAAAGAGGAGATTTTCTTGTATGCAAAGTTATGAACGACGGTGCAATAAAATCTTATAAAAGCATAAATGTTCCTGATGCGCATATTAATCTGCCATCTTTGACTCCAAAAGATAAAAATTACATATTATTTGCCATTAAAAACGAAATTGACTTTATTTCACATTCTTTTGTAAGAAATAAAGAAGATGTTTTAGCAATTCAGAAAATATTGGACAAATATAAAAGCCCGATAAAAATTTTAGCAAAGATTGAAAATCAAGAAGGAGTTGATAATATTGATGAAATATTGGAGTGTGTTTATGGGATTATAATCGCTCGAGGAGATCTCGCGGTTGAAATTCCAGCGGAGGATGTCCCAATAATACAAAAAAGAATAATCAAAAAATGCGTCGCTTGTCAAAAACCGGTTATAACAGCCACACAAATTCTTCATAGTATGATAAAAAATCCGAGACCGACAAGAGCTGAGGTAAGCGATATTGCAAATGCGATTTTGGATGGGACGGACGCGTTATGGCTCTCTGGAGAAACGGCATATGGCGATTACCCGATTGAGGCCGTAAAAGTTATGGCAAAAACAGCGAAGAAAGCGGAAGCTGAAAAAATTATTTCGAAAGATATCGAAGTCCATAGCGATAATCCAATCGTTGATTATTTGGCGAAAGCCGCGGTTCATGCGACTGAAGAACTTCCGATTAAGGAAATTATCATTAGCTCGCATTCAGCTTTTTCAGCGGAAGTTATCGCTTCTTATCGCGGAAAAGCAAAAATTTTTGTGAAATGTTTTGATAAACGGCGAGTAAGAGAACTTGCTTTAACATATGGGGTAAACGCTCATTATCTTGATGTTAAAAAAATAAAAAAACCTTTAATAAACCATATCTTAGAAACATCCGTTAAAAGAGAAAAACTTTCTAAAGAAGATCTAATTATATTTTTATCAAATGAAGATAAAGAAAAATTAATCACAAATTCGATGGAAATATGCGAGGTGGGAAAGTATCTTTAAATAAATTTGACATTTTTTGAGTTTGGCATTATAGGGTTATTAAAAATAATCATGTGGGGCTGTCGCCGAATAGCAAAATTTACAAATTTTTAAAATTTTCTAAAAAAACGCATTTGGCGACACGCGCGCTAAAATTTTTGGAATCGGCGACAGCCCCATCTATTTTTTGAAGGGCGATATGTCAAAGGAAAAATAAAAATAAGCGAAGAGCACTCTTCTTATAAATGGTTGGATTTAAAAAAAAATAAGTTTGAAAAAATATTTTAAATTCGGGATTTTAGAAGGGATAGAGAATTATAAAAAGCTATAAAAAAAGAGAGGTTGACAAAAAAATAACCATCGTATATACTATAGTTATATGAAAACTATAATAAACATAAAAGCGGATAATGAGGTCAAGATGAAAGCAAAAAAAATTGCCGAGGATTTAGGTTTGTCTTTAAGCGCGGTGATTAACGCTTACTTAAAACAATTTATACGAAATAAAAGCGTTTACTTTAGCGCTACTCCGTCTATGTCTTATGAACTGGAAAAACTATTAGGCAACATGGAAAAAGATATAAAAAAAGGTAAAAATATCTCGTCAAAATTTTCAAGCGCAAGTGATCTGAAAAATTATCTATCTTCTCTATGATAATTTGCTTCCATAAAAACTTCGAAAAACAATATACTAAATTAAGCTCCAAAACACAAAAGCAAATACAAAACCGGTTGGAGCTTTTTTGTAATGAACCATTTAATCAAATTTTAAATAACCATCCTCTGAAAGGAAAATATTTAGACTATCGCAGCATAAATATTTCAGGAGACATAAGAGCTATTTATAAATACAACGGTTCTAAAGAATGTATTTTTGTTGCAATAGGAAGCCATAGCGAGCTATATTCGTAAACAATCTATGCTCTTAACAAAATTACAACTGCAATCTCATATCCAAGCCGCGAAAAAGCTTGATAAAATAAAAAGGGATGTTTTTGAATTCATAAAATCTGGCGCAACTGAATACGAAGCCCAGCAATTTATTCTAAAAAAATTCAAAGAAGAAAATTTAACAAGCGGACGAATGCGTCCGATTGTCGCGACAAATAAAAATTCGAAAGATCCCCATTATACTCCGACTGAAAAAAAGAAAAACGATATAATCAGCGAAGGCTCGCTAATAATGATAGATCTATGGGCAAAAGAAAAAAGTCCATATGGGGTTTATGCGGATATCACATGGATGGCATCTGTTAAAAAAAGTTCCCCCCTTGAGGGGAGTAATGGGGTGGTTAATCTTTTACCAAGCACGCCAACCCCTTCCTTATCTCAAACCAATAAAATATTCCGCATAGTAATCGGCGCGAGAGATGAGGCTGTAAAATTTATTAAAAAAAGACTTAAAGAAAATAAGCCCATTCTCGGATATGAAGTCGACAAAATCGCAAGAAATTATATCGCAAAACGCGGATACGGGAAAAATTTTATCCATTCAACCGGACATAGCCTTGATAAAAATGTGCACGGTAGCGGCGTGAGCCTTAGCAGTATTAAAAAGAAAAACCATAAATTAGCGCGAAAAAAGAATAAAAGAAAAATCCCGCAAAATTCGCCGTTCACTATAGAACCCGGCATTTATCTCGACGATTTCGGCGTACGCAGCGAGATAGATTGCTATATAGACGATAGAAATAAACTTGTTATAACAACAGAAGCGCAGAAAAAAATTGTGGAAATATAGGAAAATTATTAAGTCTCAAGCAGCCATTTCCATATCGGCATTATTTTTATAATTAAATTATCTTGCTTTATAATACCTTCCTCATTAGCAGTCAAAATCACCCCCTCTTTTAAGTGAAACTCCTCCATAGCCTCAATTAGTCCTGATTTTTCCCTGCGAATATTATCATCGTTAAGCATATGCGCAACTTGCAACGTTTGGGTTATTTTATTTTTTTCATTGATCAAAAAATCACATTCATTTTTATTTTTAAAGTAAAAAATATCATACCCGCGCCTTCTTAGTTCTATAAAAACCAAATTTTCCAACGATTTGCCGTTATCGTCAAAAAAAGAAAAAACTGTATTATTCCGCAGGCCATTGTCTATGGCATAAACTTTTTTATTTGAGACATATTGCTTTTTTAAAGAATAATCATACTTATAAAGTTCAAAAATAAGATAACTTTGCTCTATAAAATCAACATAATTTTTAACGGAAGTAACGCTTTTAAAGTCTAAAATATTTTTTAGTTTATTATAACTTATTTCTTTCGTAAAATTTGCAAGCAAAAAATTAGACAAATGTTTGAATTGTTTTATCTCCCGAATTTTAAAACGCGCGATTAAATCCTTGTAAAGCAAGTCCTCGTATATCCTTTTTAAATATTCGGCGTCCCCATATTCAATAAATTCCGGAAATCCTCCATTTTTCAAAAAAACATCGAAACTTCCTAAAATTTTAGCTTTGGCCGATGAACCTCTTACCGTATAATCCACTTTTTTATAATTCAAAAATTCTCGGAAGGAGAATGGAAAAAGTTCAATTTTAAAATACCGGCCTGTTAAATGGGTCGATAGTTCAGAACTTAAAAGCTTTGCGTTTGAACCGGTTATAAAAATTTTATATCCTTCCTCATAGATTCTTCGCGCGAATATTTCCCAATTGGCGATGTTTTGAATCTCGTCCAAAAATACTACCTTTGCCTCATACATTTTTTTAAATACAACCATTAAATTTTCAAAATCTTCCACGGTAAAATCAATCAGCCGCTCGTCATCAAAATTAAAATAATAAAATTTATCAAACTTTTTCGCAAATTGAGCCATTAGTGTTGATTTTCCGCATCTTCTAACGCCTGAAATTATAGTTATTTGCTTTGTTTTTATGTATTTCTCAAAATCTATATCGCGAATAATTCCCGTGCTCTTATTTTTAAAAATATTTAGCTGATCAGCGGCGATTTCTTCTATTTGAGCTAAATTTATCATATTTTTATTTACATTAGTAATGTATAAAATATTAAATTATATGCATTAGTAGTGTATATTATAATAGGATATTTGTCAAGGCGTGTCCATAGATATAAAAAAAGCGGTCCGAATTTCGTTCCGCTTTTTTGAAGATCTTATTTCAGATGTTCTTTTTTGACCTCATTCAATAAATTTTCTATTTTCTCGCTTATTTTTACCTCATATTTTTCCTGCCTGTCTATGCTCAATAGATGATCCGGCAGTTTGGCGACTTGCTCTTTTATATATCTTTTTATCGCAGGCATTTCCGGCATATTATGAATCAATTCCCCATTTTCTATCATTTTAACAAGCAATGGCTCGCCTAAATTTTCATTTTCTTCTCCAATAATATCATATCTCATCTTACCATCTTCGCGAATCCGAAAAACATTTTTTCTCCCAGGCAATGAGGATTTCCCTTTTGTCAATTTCGCCAGATTGGTAATTTTATTTTCATCTCTTAATTCCGCCATTTTATAAACTGTTTCCAATTTCGGCGCGTCAGCGGAAGTTATGGCTTCGGTCGCGGTGACAAATGTATCAACAGGAATCTTTTCTTTTACATAAGAACCGATTTTGTACTCATCTAAATTACTCGCTATAACTATTTTAACCTCGCTCAAACCCTCTTTGTCCAATTCTTTTCTTGCCATCCTTGTAAGACTCAATAAATCTCCGCTATCAATAAATACGCTTGGTAATGGAATATTTTTATTCTTTAGCTCTTTTATCACCGTTATCGCATTTTTTAAACCCGTATCAACATCATAAGTGTCAATCATTAAACTCGTAGCACGGGATGAAAAAGTATTGCCCATTATTCTCATAGCTTCAATTTCGCGGTTAAATGATTTTATATAAGCATGATATCCCACTGTGATAACGGGAGGCATTTCCAAATTATATTTCCTATAAAATGCTGGAACAACAAAATTTAATCCGCACAAATAATTCGCGCGGCAAGCTTTCATTGCGGCTTCAAAACCATGCGCTCTTAATCCTGCAGGTCCTATAATATTGATTCCCGAAGCCGCGATTACATTTCGGATGAGTTTGGTAAAAAATATAGTATTGCTTGTTATTGAATTTATCAAAAACATGGTAATCAAATTACCTTCAATAATCGGGGCTGTAATTCTAATCACTGGCTCGCCGGGAAAAAACGGCGTCCCTTCTGGCATCGCGTAAACATCTCCTGTAAATCTAAAAATTTTTAAATATTTAGAAAATTCCTCTGTAATTATTCCTTCTCTTAATAAATAATCGACCTCATCATCAGAATATTTCCACTTAAGAATGCCCTTTATGATTTCTTCTACCCCGCCCAGAAGCATAAAATTTCTATTCTTCGGCATATCTCTAACAACTAAATCATAAGTGGCAATTTTCTTATCCATCTTATTTTTATGCCATATAGCGCTTGCGCTAAAAGTTTGAGGAAATTCAAAAAGACGCAAATCTTCATCTATAAAAAGATGGCTGTCTGGAGTTGTTTTAAAAAAATTTTTGGTCATATTTTGGGGATCATACAGAATATAGGGTTGGTAATGTCATTCCGACCGACCCCGAATGAAGTTGAGTGAAACGAAACTGAATGAGGGGGAGCGGAGGAATCCCTTTTAATAACTGTAAATAAGCTAAAAGTAAAGGGATTCCCGCCTGAACGCCGTCAGGCGGGCAGGTCTCCACTCACTCAAAAATATTTATTTCGTTTCACTCCATAAATATTTTTTCGTTCGGTCGAAGCTTGTCCTGAGCGAAGTCGAACGGATGACACAAACACCCACCCTAAATTGGTATGATCGCATATTTTGAGAATTATTTTATATGTAAAACAAATTATTTTTAGAATTAGAGGGCAAAGATATATTATCTTTGCCCTCGTAAAACCTGAACCTTAGGCAGAGAGGCGACTAACCGCCTCCTCCGCGGAATGTACGATTATGACATTTCTTTCAATAACCTCGCCAAATAATTGGCGAAGAATATCGAAAATATTATCCCCTTCCTCTGCAATCATAATCGTCAGTTGCCCAAGGAAGAGGCATTTGTGAAGAGCAGCCGCAAGCTCAAGAACCGAACCCACGCTGCCGCGAGGAGAAAAGAAAATTCGAGGCATCTCCAGCAAGTGTTTCAGGCGTTCCCAGAAAGATTTTTCGACTTTCTCGGTGAGTAATAAATTTTTTGTTTCAATCCCTGCGACTGTAACCCCGATAACTTTCCCTCCAGCCGAAACAGCTCCGCGCGAAACATCTTCCATTACACCGTTATAACCTCCATTTACCACCGTCCAACCTTTCGTGGCGAGCAGTCCGCCTAAACGCTCTGCTTGCTCGGAAGTCCATTTGTCAGGATTGCTGGAACCTAATACTGCTACTTGCTTTTCTTGCATTTTTCTCTCCTTTACATTTAAAAGGTTACTTAAGCAATTATTGATGAAGAACTCAACTGATTTAAAAATTCCGTTACTTCCTTCCAGCGCAACTTTTCGCAACCTTCAGCCACATCCATAGCCACTTTTATCATAGACTGGACGCATTCCTCGGAAATAACATCAAATACAGAAATACCAAACACGAGTGTGTAAGCGGCATCCGGCGTAAAAGGACTTTTCACGAGAATTAGGACTACAAGTTTTAAATCCGCGCTGAAATATAATTGAGCGGTAAGCAAAGTTTCATTAGCAACATTCAACGGTTCGCTTCCTGAATGTTCTGGCGTATTTGAAAAAATTGACTTTGAACCGAGTGTTTTAAAATATTTTGGATCCGGAATCAAGTAAGAAAATGTTACAGGATGTCCTGTGATGGTTAATAAAGTCGCCATACTTTTCTCCTTGCCAGCTGAGCCGGCAGTTAAATGATTAAAAAAATTTCATTCCCTAAACTCTTCCCAAATCTCCCCTAATTCCGTCAAATCCTTTTTTAGCCGATCTGCTAAATTTTGAATTTGAATCCGTTTTTCAACTGGCGCTTCCTTGCTCATAGCTGTCCAGTCTAAATTCTCAACTAACTTTCCTGTCGCATCCCAAATAAAACGAAAAATTTCTAACGCCTCCTCTCTGCTCAATAATGCCATATGCCCTCCTCCGTTTATTTTTAAAGAACTGCTTTTATTAAACTATTTTCTCCTCCCGCTCCTGGTATAGGATGCAAAAAGAAAATTTTCAGCTTAACAACGGACTATACTACATATCTGAATTTTCGTCAACATAAACGATAAATTTTTTAATTATCCGTACTTTTTTTCCTAAATAAGCCATTTTTATATCTCAACTATTGACGCTTATACCGTTGTTTGATAGAATGACTATAATCCGAATACTGCAAATTCTTATCCGACTTGTCCCGTTCAACGGGAATGCCCCAAAACCGAATTCATTACCACGCCAAAATTTTTGGCGTGGTAATTCATCCGAATTATTTGATTCGAATTTTTCGAGGCATTCGGATATAATTTGTAAATTCGGATTATATAGAAAATGTATAGATTTGACAAAAAAATGATTATAATATACACTATAAATATATAAAAATGTATAGATATGCAAAATGAGAAATTGATTACAATTGGTGAAATGTCAAATATATTAGGCATTTCCATTCAGACATTGCGCCGTTGGGATAAGGAAGGCAAATTATCTTCAATTCGCAAAACAAAATCAGGGAACAGATATTATAATAAGGACATTGCAGATAATTTTATTAAAAATAATATGAAAGATATTTTTAAATTCGCTAAAAGCTGGGCGCTAAATGATTTTGGAATTGAACCGCCTTCTGATTTTTACTGCCAAAATAGTTTTATATTTCAAGCTCGCTTGTCAAGATTTGAAAAAATTTTAGAAATGGAAAAGAGATTGAAAAAAATATTTCCTTTGATTACAGCAATAACTGGAGAGATAGGAAATAATTCATTTGACCATAATTTAGGAAATTGGCAGGATATTCCAGGAGTATTTTTTTCTTATGATTTGGATAAAAAAAATGTAATTTTAGCAGACAGAGGACAGGGAATACTAAAAACTTTAAAAAAAGTGAAACCGGAATTAACTAATGATCAGGATGCGCTAAAGGTGGCATTCACAGAAATAATTTCGGGACGGGCGCCAGAAGCAAGAGGCAATGGATTAAAATTTGTAAAAAATGTTGTTGGCGGCAATAAGATGAGTTTATTATTTCAGACAGGCGAGGGACAGCTTGAAATAAAAAAAGACGGCGATGGATTAGAAATAAAAAAATCAGATAATTTTATCCACGG
>JAZDNE010000057.1:0-6206 GCA_043800235.1 bacterium
AGAAGAATAGCATCTTAACAAGCTATTTTTTGTCATTTCGACCGTATGGAAAAATCCATTGAATTTAGGAATTGACTAATCTAAGCGATTTCTCACCCAGCCTTGCGGAGTTCGAAATGACAAAAAATATTTTTCTACACCCATAGTTTATAATTCGCGATTAGTAAAAATTTATCATATATTCGTGTACATTTGTCTCTTCCTTTAAAGGCTGTCTATCTTCCAGTCGCCATTGCTGTCTTTTATAAAGGATATGTGATGTCCCACTATATCTCCCACTTTATCCACATGATCGAAAGTATAAGTAGAATATGCCTCTCCTTCTAATTCTAACTCCATTTCAGTTAAATCTTGCTCCATTTCTTTCATAAATCCTTTTTCTTTTATAGTGTTTAAATTTTCTCTCCACTCCCCCCGTTTATCCTCCACAAAACAGTTCACAGCCGCATCTACATCCTCATTTTTTAAAGCCTCTTTTAGCGCGGCATAGGTTTGTTCCGGAGTGGCGCGGGTAGGAATATTAGTTTTATCATATTGCGCGTTTAGTTTTTCTAAATCTTCAGCGCTAAATTGAGAAAGCCACTCTTCTTGAGAACTTTTTGGCATAGGCAAAGTTAAAATCCAAATTAAAAAAATAACAACTAAAATAATTATAAATATAATTATTTTTTTCCATAACTTGCAACACTTTTTTTCTTTTGGTTGTTCTGGCGTTTGCTCTAAATTGTTTTTAGTATTATTCATAGAAATTTATATTGAGTGTGTCGCCAAATGCGTTTTTTTACAAAATTCTGAAAATTTTCAGGCTTTATTAAGCAAAAAATTTTTCAAAAATTGTAAATTTTGCTATTCAGCGACAGTCCCATAGTAAATTTTTTTAATTAAGGACACTACACTTACCCAATACAGCGATACTCCTCCCCTGCCTGTGTACGCCAGATCGATTTTAAAATACTTTCCGGACAGTTTCTTAGACTTTATTTAAACTCACCTCCATCCCTTATCCATAAGAGCGATAATTAAACCTATAACCGTGCTTATCATAGAAATAACCCAAAATCGCATTACAATCGTCGATTCTTTCCATCCTTTTGCTTCAAGATGATGGTGCAAAGGAGAAGATAAAAATATTTTTTTCCCGCGGATTTTTTTCGATAGAACTTGGATAATAACGGAACCTGAAGTAATAACAAGTAAAAATCCAATTATCGGAAGCAGCATAATCGTATTCGTAAGCATAGCGACAATCGCGATAGTAACTCCCAACGACATTGCCCCTGTATCGCCCATAAAAAATTTAGCAGGGTTTATATTAAACCAAAGAAACGCCAAGAGAGCTCCTACTATTACCCCGCAAAAAGTCGCAAGATCGTATTTCCCTTGCGCGAAAGCAATCGCGCCGTACGCTCCAAACATAGCCATCAAAATTCCGCCTGCCAAACCGTCAAGCCCGTCTATCTCATTAACTGAAAATGCGGTTGCGACAATAACTACGATAAAAAGCGGTATGCTCCAAAGTCCTATTTCAAAATTTCCAATAAACGGTATTCTTATTAAATCCCAATTAAGTTTTAAATAAAACCATGATGCCCCGATTATAGCTACAATAGTAGCCAACATAGTATATATAAAAAGTCTGTGCGACGGTTTCATTCCTCCGCCGTTTGAACCGATTCTTCTAGTATTAAGATAATCGTCAATTAGTCCTATCGCGGCAGATGAAATAAGCGCTCCTAATGGAAGAAATGTTTGAGAGCGTGTTAAAAAATTAAAATTAATAAAAAAATTAAAATTAGTGAATTTTGCCAAATAAAAAAAAGAAAACGCCAATATTAAAACAGTGCCCCAAACTAAAATTCCTCCCATCACAGGCGTCCCGCTTTTTTCAGAATGCATTTTAGAATAAATAGGCGCAGTCGCCTCATCGCGTATTTTTTTGCCAAGTTTATATTTATATAAAAACCGCATCAAAATCGGTGTCAAAAGCATAGCCAAAAGAAACGCAAGCGTCGTTAAAAAAAATATTTTTGTAACATAAAAATTGTACATATGCCTGTTTAGTTCTGTTGAAATATTTTATTGGGACTGTCTCCGAATGACCCGCGTGTAATCCCGAACAAATCCCGCATCAAGCGCGTGGTGAAATTAAGGGATCGCATGGTTAAGCGGAAAAACGATGGAATTATTCGCTCATTTGTCGCGATACCTAACTATTTATCCATATAACGCAGAGACCAGCGGCAAATATTATTATTTCAGCAAAAGTCGCGCCGCACGCAAATAAATAACTTATCATCTTATCCCTGCTATAAAAAAAAATTGCGAAAATGTAATTAATAATAATTATTGATAAACCGGCAAGCGGATATAAATATATTTCATACCAGCTCCCTATCCAATCTATGCCGAAATAAATATTATAATGCAAAAAAAGTTGAGCTTCAGAATTAAATTTTAATCCTAATTTTAAAACTAATAAAAAAAGTAAGCCCAAAATTAAAATCAGGCTTGCGATTAAATTAGTAATTATTATTTTTTCTCTAAGAAAAAAATTTTTTTGAATGAAATTATGCAATTCAGCTATCAACATATTAAAAAAACTTCAATAAGAATCCAATTTTATTCTATCACTTAATTTAAAAATTGTAAATTGTTTAAAAAATATGGTATAATAATTGCGTATATGATCAATCAAAAAGTTTTAGAAAAAATAATAGAAAAAAATAGCATACTTCCAAATGAAAAACTGCGAGAGTTAAATAAAAATAAAATAACTCTTCATGAATACTTAATTTCAGAAAAAATAGTTTCTGAGAATTTGTTATATGAATTACTTTCGAATGAACTTCAATTTCCGTTTATAAATTTAAAAAACCAAACTATTAGAAAAGATATCTTATACTTAATTCCTGAAAAATTCGCCCTCGCCTATGAAGTAATCGCATTTGAACGAACAGGAAATAATATTAAAATCGCAACTTCAAATCCTAATAACCTCGAACTAATAAATTTCTTAAAGAAAAAATTTGGTTATCAAAATAATATAGAAATATTTTTAGCGGTTCCTTCCCATCTTAAAGATGCTTTTAAGCAATATCATCTCGGTTTAAAAGCGGAATTTAAAGAAATAACCGATAAAACTGAAGAAAAAAAAGGATCTCTTATGGAACTTGCCGAAGATATTCCTATCATAAGAATTGTTGATACTTTGCTTGAATACGCTATTTTTGAGAACGCTTCTGATATCCACATAGAACCTGAAGAAAAAAATGTTTTTGTAAGATATAGAATTGACGGAATCTTAAAAAAAGTAATGGACTTTCCTAAAACTGTCCATCCAGGACTTACTGCGAGAATAAAAATTTTATCAAATTTAAAAATTGACGAGCATAGGTTGCCGCAAGACGGAAGATTTAAAGTGGCAAGCGATAAATATAAAGTATCATTTCGCGTTTCCATACTTCCTTCTTTTGACGGAGAAAAAATAGTATTAAGGCTTCTTAATGAAAAAACGCAAACTTTAAAACTTGAACAATTAGGTTTGCAACCAAAAATTTTTGAAATAATGGAACGGAATATTAAAAAACCGCACGGAATGATTCTTGTAACCGGTCCCACAGGTTCGGGAAAAACTACAACTTTATACACAATCTTAGGAATTCTTAATACCCCTGAGGTTAATATATCAACAGTGGAAGATCCTATAGAATATCGGATGCCCGGCGCAACCCAAAGCCAAGTTAATCCTAAAATTGGATTTTCATTCGCGATAGGATTGCGCGCGCTTCTTCGGCAAGATCCAGATATCATTATGGTTGGAGAAATAAGAGATACAGAAACCGCGCAAATTGCTATAAATTCGGCAATGACTGGACATCTTGTTTTATCCACATTGCATACAAACGACGCTATTACGACAATTTCTCGATTTTCTGAAATGGGTATCCCGTCTTTTTTATTATCATCTACAATAAATGTCATTATTGCGCAAAGATTAGTAAGAAAAATATGCCCAAATTGTATCGAAAGTTATAATCTCGATAAAGAAGCGGTAAAAAATTTAGAAAAACAAATCAATATTCCTAATCTTTTAAAAAATTTAGGAAAAGACGGAAATATTTCAAAAAAACAACAATCTCTTGATTCAATATTATTTTATCGAGGCAGGGGATGCAAACAATGCAATAATGAAGGGTTTAAAGGACGAATCGGAATTTATGAAGTTATAGAAATTTCAAAAAAAATATCTTCTTTAATCGCTAAAAATGCTACAAAAGAAGAACTTTATAAAATGGCAAAGGAAGAAGGATTATTATCTATCTTAGAAGATGGATTTATAAAAGCAAAAAACGGAATTACGACGATTGAAGAAGTTTTAAGGGTGACAAAAGAATAAAAAATAATTAAGATCTAATAGGACTGTCCACTTAATTATACCCATCAATTTACTAATTTTTAACCGCGTCCAAGTATGAATCATGAAATATCTACAATAGATAAATTAAATGTTTTATTTTTGCGTCTTCAGCGCGTTTCAGATACAGATAAAATGTTTTTCGCGCAACATATGGGGGTTATGATAAAAGCGGGAATTCCTGTGGCTAAAGCGCTTAAAACATTATCTCTGCAAACTCAAAATAAACGATTCGCAAGCGCGCTTCTTGATGTCTACGAAGGCGTGGAGAAGGGAGAATCCTTAACAGCTTCTTTAAAAAAACACAAAAATATTTTCGGAGAACTTTTTATAAATATGATATCCTCTGGCGAGATAAGCGGAAAGCTTGAAGAAGTTCTGCATCAGCTTTTTATTCAATTGAAAAAACGGCATGAACTAATTTCAAAAATAAGGAATGCTCTTATCTATCCTATTATTGTTATATTAGCGATGCTTGGAATAGGCGCGTTTATGATGGTTTCTGTTATACCAAAAATTACAGATGTATTTGAAGGATTTCAATCGGAACTTCCAATGGCTACAAAAATGCTTATCGCTATAAGCCGCGCTATAAACAAGCATGGAGCGCTTGTCGTTTTATCAATTATAGTCAGTATTTTTCTTATTATAAAAATTTTAAAAACAAAGACAGGAAAATATATTTTTGACATAACTATCTTAAAATTTCCCATTATTTCCCCTATTATAAAAAAAATAAATCTTGCGATATTTTCAAGAACATTAAGCTCTCTTATTAAAACCGACATTCCTATAGTTGAATCTTTCAATATTACTGCCAATATAATGAAAAATTTAAAATACAGGAGGGAATTATTAAAAGTATCGGAAAATGTAAAAAAAGGAATTTCCATAACAGTTTCAATGAACGCGCACAAAGATATTTTCCCGCCTGTTATTTTACAAATGGTGTCTGTTGGAGAAGACTCAGGATCATTGGATGATATTTTAGAAGAAATAGCTGTATTTTATGAAGAAGAAGTTCAAGGAATTATGGATACTCTGCCTTCCATAATCGAACCGATTTTAATGCTTATTTTGGGAGGAGCTGTAGCCTTTATGGCAGTTGCTATTATTATGCCAATGTACTCGCTTACGCAAGCGGTGTAAATAGTATATGCTAAAAAATTATCCGCAAGGCATTTCTTTAGTGGAACTTTTAATTTCAATCGGAATTTTAGGATTGATAGCCGCGATAACCATTCCGCAAATAAGAACATCCATCTTGAACTTTACCTTATCGAATGCCGCTAAAGAAATAATTACAGATTTGCGTTATGTTCAGCAACGAACTGTTTCAGAACAAAATTTTTATTACGCGCAATTTATAGAACAAGAAAATAAATATCTGCTTATTAAAGAATCAACCGGGGAGATTTTGAAAGAAAAAATATTGCCGTCGGAAATAATTATTTCTATTAGCGGAAACTTAACTGAAAATGAAAATAAAGCCAAATTTAATTATTTCGGCGCGGCTATTGCGACTGGAACAATAACTTTAGTTAATACTTACGCAAACACCATCTTAACCATAGAAATAAAACCATCAGGATATGTAAACTATTCATCGCAGTTTTAATGATTATTCTACAGCATATGGACTATAAAGGGACTGTCGCCGAATACCTCTTTGTCCTAAATTCCCATATTTCGGTCAAATTTTCCAAAAAATCTTTTGGCTTAGCTTAGGCTAAACCGCAAAATTTGTTTGAAAAATTATGCCTCGAAATCTGGAAATTTATGACTAAAGGAG
>JAZDNE010000059.1:0-9477 GCA_043800235.1 bacterium
GTCCTAAATTCCCATATTTCGGTCAAATTTTCCAAAAAATCTTTTGGCTTAGCTTAGGCTAAACCGCAAAATTTGTTTGAAAAATTATGCCTCGAAATCTGGAAATTTATGACTAAAGGAGCATTCGGCGACAGCCCCAATTAAGATTTTTTTTCGTTTTTAATTTATATGGATGAATATCAACAAGTTGATAAAAATAAAAGAGTTTTTAGCCGATAAGGGAATTACGGATTTTAAGGTTGAACTTGAGACGCCGCCGGATGATAAGATGGGTAATTTCGCGTTTCCTTGTTTTAGTTTATCTAAAATTTTAAAAAAAAGTCCTGTCGAGATTGCCATGGAGTTAGTTGATTTTTTCACGGACGAAATTTCTAATTCTCGCATAAATAGCGTTATTGAAAAAGTAGAAGCATATGGAAGCTATGTCAATTTTTTTTTGAAGAGGGATGTTTTTTTAGAGGAGGTTGTTCGCGAAGTCTTGAAAAAGGGAGAAGAGTATGGAATACTGTCGTTATCACTTCCTTATGAAAGAGGAGAATATTCGCGGATTATGGTGGAATATTCAAGTCCTAATACCAATAAGCCATTGCATCTGGGGCATGGAAGAAATAATTTTTTGGGAATGGCGATTAGTAATTTGCTTGAGAATGCGGGAGCGAAGGTTATTCGCGGAAGCATTATCAATGATCGTGGCATACATATTTCGAAATCTATGGCGGCGTATCAAGAATATGGAAAAAAAGAGACGCCAAAATCGGTAAAAATGAAAGGGGATCATTTTATCGGAAAATATTACGCGATGTTCGGCGAAAGATTAAAAGAGCGTCCTGAACTTGATCAGAAAGCAAAAGAATGTTTAATAAAATGGGAAGCGGGAGATGAAAAAACGGTTAAGTTATGGGAAAAAATGAATAAATGGTTTTATGAAGGAGTTGGCGAGACATATAAAAAAATTGGAAGCAAATTTGATAAAGAAGCGATTTACTATGAGAGCGCGCTTTATAAGCGCGGCAAAGAAATAGTGATGGACGCGCTCAAAAAAAATATTGTCAAGAAAAAAGACGATGGCGCTGTTTATATAGATTTAACCGAAGATGGATTGGATGAAAAAATATTATTGCGGTCGGACGGGACTTCTGTTTATATAACGCAAGATCTTTACACAGCGGTAAAAAGGTTTGAGGAATTTGGGATAGAAAAATTAATTTATGTGGTAGGAAATGAACAGAATTATCATTTTAATGTTTTATTTAAAATTTTAAAAAAATTAGGATATTCATTCGCGGATAAGCTATGCCATTTGTCTTATGGGATGGTTAACCTTCCAAGCGGAAAATTAAAATCAAGGGAAGGGACAAAAGTTGATTTGGATGATTTAATTGAAAAATTAAAACAGATGGCAATAGAGGAAACTTCAAAAAAACAACAAAACAAGAAAACAACAAAACAAGAAATTGAAGAAAGGGCGATGAAGATAGGATTAGCCGCTTTAAAATTTATGCTTTTAAAAGTAAGTCCGAATAAGAGTGTAATGTTTAACCCTGCGGAAGCGATTTCGTTTGAGGGAGATACTGGTCCGTATATTTTGTACGCTTATACGAGGATAAAGAGCATATTAAGGAAGGTGAAACTGCAATCAAAATCAGATAATAAAGACTTAACTCATAGAAAACCTTTCCCTAACCCTCCCCTCAAAGGGGATAAAATCGCGGTTGCGGATGAAGAAATGAGATTAGCGAAGTTGATATATGAATTTCCGGAAATTCTAAAAAAAGCGGCGGATGATTTTAATCCTGCGATACTGGCAAATTATCTTTTGAATGTCGCGGGAACATTTAATCAATTTTATCATATTCATAAAGTTATTGACGCTGAGACAGAAGAACTTTGCGAAATGAGAATAGCTTTAATTCAAGCGGTTGCGATTGTGATAGAGAGGGGGATGGGAATTTTGGCAATTGAGATGGTGGAGGAGATGTAAAACTATGAATTTTTGTTTGAATCCTAAACATTTAAAAATTAAAAAAAATTAAAAATTTTAAGATTAAAATATATGTATCGAACACATACTTGCGGGGAGCTTACAAAAAAAGACGAGGGGAAAGAGGTTGTTTTATGCGGATGGGTGAACAGCCGACGCGATCATGGATGCGTTATTTTTATTGATTTAAGGGATAAATATGGAATAACTCAAGTCAAATTTAATCCTGAATTTTCAAAAGAAGCATGGCAGGCGGCTAATGATATTAGAAATGAATTTGTAATAAAAATAAAGGGCGAAGTTTTGCCGCGTCCGTTGGAAATGGCAAATCAGAAGATCGGAACAGGAGAAATAGAGATAAATGCGAAAGAATTGGAAATTTTAAGTTCATCTGAAACGCCTCCTTTTGAAATAAATATCTCAAAAGAAAAAATGCAGGAAACAAATGAAGCGTTAAGGTTGAAATATCGTTTTATAGATTTGCGTCGACCGAAACTCCAGGAAATGCTTAAAATAAAAGATGAATTTTTAACATATATCAGAGAATATTTTCATAAGCATAATTTTGTGGAAGTACAAACGCCGATACTCGCGAATTCTTCTCCAGAAGGCGCGCGAGATTTTTTAGTGCCTTCAAGATTTTATCCTGGAAAATTTTACGCGCTTCCGCAAGCGCCTCAGCAGTTTAAGCAATTATTGATGGTTGGCGGAGTTGACAAGTATTTTCAGATCGCGCCGTGTTTTCGCGATGAAGATACGCGCTTAGATCGGCATTATGGAGAATTTTACCAGCTTGATATGGAGATGAGTTTTGTGGAACAGGAAGATGTTTTAACAATTACTGAAAAGTTAATGAAAGAATTAACGGAAAAATTCAGCGAGAAAAAATTAGTCGGGCTGGAAGAGAGCGGGAAATTAAAACGAATTCCATGGAAAGAGGCGATGGAAAAATACGGAAGCGATAAACCAGATTTAAGATTCGGACTGGAAATAAAAAATATTTCTGACTTAGTTCAGAACTGCGGATTTTCGGTTTTCGCTGATGCGGTTAAAAACGGCGGAGTTGTTCACGCGTTGAAAGTAGAAAGTGGCGCGAAGTTTACGAGAAAGGAGATTGATGAGTTGACGGAGGTGGCAAAGGGAAAGGGGGCGAAGGGGCTCGCTTATATTGTAGTAAGAGATAATGGATTATTACCTGGTGTCCGACAAGTAGTGAAGGTTGATATTAAAGTCAATGAGCAAGGAATAATAGAGGAAAAGGGAATTGTTGATGATGTGTCTAAAAATAATTTGCAGTCTCCGATTATTAAATTTTTAGGAGAAGATTTGGCTCAGAAAATAGTTTCAGAGGTCGGTGGAAAACATGGGGATATTATATTTTTCGGGGCGGATAATTGGCGAATCGTTTGCCAAAGTTTAGGCGCTGTTAGAAATGAATGCGGAGCGCGATTAGGATTAAAGGATAATAATAAAGCGGCATGGTGCTGGATTGTTGATTTCCCGATGTATGATTATTCGGAAATAGAAGAAGGACGGATTGATTTCGGACATAATCCTTTTTCAATGCCTCAAGGCGGATTGGAAGCGTTAAACACAAAAAATCCGTTGGAAATTTTAGCTTATCAATTTGATTTAGTTATAAACGGTTTCGAAGCCTCAAGCGGAGCTATTAGAAATTATAGTCCGGAGATTATGTATAAGGCATTCGAGATTGCAGGTTATAAAAAGGAAGAGGTTGATAAAAAATTTGGAGCTATGATAAAAGCGTTTAAATATGGCGCCCCTCCTCATGGCGGCAACGCGCCTGGCATAGATCGAATCCTTATGGTTTTAAACGATTGGGATTCTATCCGAGATATGTACGCGTTCCCAAAAGACGGCGCTGGACGAGATACGATGATGGATTCTCCAAGCGAAGTGGAGCAAAAACAGTTAAAAGAGATAGGAATAAAAATTATTTAGGGGTTGGTGATTTAATTTTTTTATCGCGTTGTCATTTTTTAAATTTATGCATCTTTGTTCTTTTGGAGGATTAAAAAATGAGAGAAAAAATTTGCAAGTGCGAGTTAAAGTTCTGTATAAATTTTTTTGGAGATATAAAATATGAACAAATGTTCCATTGTTTAAAAGGAAGCGAGGAGGATTCTGTAAAAGTTTTACTTGCGGATTATTTAAAAGGCCGCAATGGAACTGCGACAGTTAAAAGTATTAGTTTAAAGATTGGAAAAAATGTTTTTCAATTGCCTGATTTTTATCCTCAAGAGGAGGGAAACAATGGAATTAAGTGAGTCGGATAGGGGAGCGAGTTTTAAAAAGTGTCGCTCCCCTTAAATTTTTTAAGTTATGTTAAAAATTTTTAATACGCTAATAAAGAAAAAAGAAGAGTTTAAGGCGATTGAGGATAAAATGGTAAAATTTTACCATTGCGGACCTACTGTGTATTGGGTTCAACATATTGGAAATATGCGGGCTATGGTTTTGGCTGATTTGATAAACAGGTCATTGAGATATTTAGATTATAGAGTGAGATTAGTCAGAAATTACACTGATGTGGGGCATCTAACAAGCGATGAGGACGAGGGAGAAGATAAATTAGAAAAAGGGGCAAGAATAGAAAAAAAAACTCCGCAGGAAATTGCGGAAAAATATATAAAAGTTTTTGAAGAAGATATGCGCGATTTGAATATACTGGAACCAGAAGTAAAGCCGCGCGCGACGGAAAATGTGAAAGAAATAATCGATATGGTGAAAACTTTGCTGAAAAAAGGCTATGCTTATGCGACTGATTTTGCGGTTTATTTTGATGTGTCAAAGGCGAATGATTATACTCGGCTTTCAGGACAAATTTTAGAAAAAAATATACAAGACGCGGGGAAAGGAGAGGTGAGCGACAAAAATAAGAAACATCCGGCTGATTTTGCTTTATGGTTTTTTAAAGCGGGCAAACATAAAAACGCTTTGCAGTTTTGGAAAAGCCCGTTTAGTTCGCCGTTGGTTAAAAATGGGGAAGGATTTCCTGGATGGCATATTGAATGTTCAGCAATGAGCAAAAAATATCTGGGTGATACTTTAGATATTCATATGGGGGGAGTAGAACATATACCTGTTCACCATACCAATGAGATCGCGCAAAGCGAGGCGGCGAATGGCGTAAAATTTGTTAATTATTGGCTGCATAATGAGCATTTGAATGTCGAGGGAGGAAAAATGTCGAAGTCGGAAGGAACGGCATGGTTGTTAGCTGAAATAAAAGAAAAAGGATATGAACCTTTAAGCTTGCGTTATTTTTTCTTAAATTCCCATTACCGATCAAAGCAAAATTTTACACTGGAGGCTTTGGATGCGGCGGAAGTTAGTTTGAATAAATTAAGAGAAAGGGTTGCGGAATTTAAAAAAATGGGAATAGATGATAAAAAAAGAAAAGAAGGAGGGACAAGTCAAAAGTTTGTTGAGATTAAAAATAGTTTTATTGAAGCGGTTGAGGATGATTTTAATATTCCGCGCGCGTTGGCTGTCGCGTGGAATATGCTAAAATCAGATTTGTCGAATGAGGAAAAATTAAGTTTAATTTTTGATTT
The DNA here is from genome assembly GCA_043800235.1 of bacterium. Lineage (GTDB taxonomy): Bacteria > Patescibacteriota > Patescibacteriia > JAZDEU01 > JAZDEU01 > JAZDNE01. The sequence continues at coordinate 5,560 of JAZDNE010000059.1, forward strand.
TGATCGCGTTTTTGGACTTCGGATAGAGGAGGTAAAAGAAGAAAAAGATGAAATTCCAAAAGAGGTTATGGCGCTGATTAGAGAGAGGGATAGCGCAAGAAGCGTGAAAGATTGGACGCGGGCTGATGAGATTCGCGATAAGATTTTAAATCTTGGGTTTAGCGTCGAAGATATGGGGGAAGGGGCGGTTGTTAAGAGGATGAAAAAGGTGTAGAAGGTAAAGAGGCGGATAAGAAATTTGAAAATAGAAATGTACGAGGGTTTATGCTCTCGTTTTTTTGACTAAAATTATAGGATATGGTTAAATAGATATATGGGGGCTGTCGCCGAATGCCTCTTTGTCCTAAATTCCCATATTTCGGTCAAATTTTCCAAAAAATCTTTTCCCCTTAGCTTAGGCTAAACCGCAAAATTTGTTTGAAAAATTATGCCTCGAAATCTGGAAATTTATGACTAAAGGAGCATTCGGCATAAGTCCCATAATCAACATTTATCAATTTTAAAACTGATCAAAAAACATCATTATGAATATCCAAAATTTCACAACTAAATCTCAAGAAGCGTTGCAAGAAGCGCATAAAATAGCGTCTGAACATAACCAGACGCAAATTGATGTTATTCATCTTTTAGTCGCGCTTTTATCGCAAGAAAAAGGCACTGTGCCCGCAATAATTCATAGAATGGAGGTAAATTTAGAAGAACTTAAAAACCGAGTGCTTGAAGAAATAGAAAAAATGCCAAAAGTAATGGGCGAAATCAATATAACACAAATGTATCTTACTCAAGAATTCGGTCAACTTTTAACTCTTGCGTCTAAAGAAGCAGAAAACTTAGGCGATGAATATATAAGCACCGAACATTTACTGCTTGGTATTTTAAAACAAAGCATATCAGCGCAAAAAATTTTAATGGAATTTAGCATAACTTATGAAAAAATTTTGCAAGTTTTAGCAAAAGTGCGCGGATCTCAAAAAGTTTCCGATGCGGAGCCTGAAACAAAATATGAGGCTTTGCAAAAATACGCTATAAACCTAACCGAAATGGCGCGACAAAAAAAACTTGATCCAGTTATCGGACGCGACGAAGAAATTCGCCGCGTGCTTCAAGTTTTGTCGCGAAGAACAAAAAATAATCCTGTCTTAATCGGCGAAGCTGGAACAGGAAAAACTGCGATTGTTGAAGGACTCGCGCAAAGAATTGTAAAAGGCGATGTTCCTGAAAGCATAAAAAATAAAGAACTTATTTCTTTAGATTTAGGTTCTCTTATCGCTGGCGCGAAATTTAGGGGAGAATTTGAAGATCGCCTAAAAGCTGTTTTAAAAGAAATCGACCAATCGCAAGGAAATGTAATTTTATTTATAGATGAACTTCATACATTAGTCGGCGCTGGCGCTATTGAAGGCTCTATGGATGCGTCAAATATGTTAAAACCAGCTCTTGCGAGAGGAAAACTTCATGCGATAGGCGCGACTACCTTAAAAGAATACCAAAAATATATTGAAAAAGATACAGCGTTAGAAAGAAGATTTCAGCCTGTTCTTGTGGCGGAACCTTCTTTAGAAGATACAATCGCAATACTGCGCGGCATTAAAGAAAAATATGAACTTCATCATGGAGTGAGAATACGCGATAACGCAATTGTTGCCGCCGCTGAATTATCGAACAGGTACATAAATGATAGATTTTTGCCGGATAAAGCGGTAGATTTGATAGATGAAGCGACTTCCGCGTTAAGAATGCAAATAGACAGCGTGCCATTGGAATTAGATCAACTAAGACGAGAGATGATGAAACTTGAAATTGAAAAAGAAGCCCTTAAAAAAGAAGGGACTAAGGATGCTAAAAATCGCATAAAAGATCTTAATAAAACATCAGCGGAAAAAAAAGATAAAGCGAAACAATTAGAGCTTCAATGGCAAACTGAAAAAAATATTATTAAAACAATCCGCGATAATAAGAAAAAAATCGATGAACTTAATCAAAAAGCCGAAACTGCGGAAAGACAAGCTGATTTTCAAAAAGTCGCTGAAATAAGATATGACGCAATTCCTAAATTAGAAAAAGAATTAAAAGGAGCGGAAAAAAAATTAAGAGAACTTCAAAAAAATAATCAAATTCTGAAAGAGGAGGTAACAGAGGAAGACATAGCGCAAGTTGTTTCCCGTTGGACAGGAATACCTGTTTCGAAAATGCTTCAAACGGAAATACAAAAATTAACTCGCGCGGAAGACACTCTTTCAAAACGAGTAATCGGACAAAAGGAAGCGATCAAGGCTGTGGCTAATGCCATACGAAGGTCGCGCGCCGGCGTAACAGATGAGAAAAAACCTATAGGCTCGTTTATCTTTATGGGACCTACCGGAGTCGGAAAAACAGAACTTGCGAAAGCGATTGCGGAATTTATGTTCAATAATGAAAATGCTATAGTTCGGTTAGATATGAGCGAATTTATGGAAAAACATTCAGTCGCAAAATTTATCGGCTCGCCTCCCGGATATGTAGGTTATGAGGAAGGCGGTCAGTTAACCGAACATATTAGACGCCGCCCCTACGCTGTGGTGCTTTTTGATGAGATAGAAAAAGCTCATCCTGATGTTTTTAATATTTTACTTCAAATTTTAGATGATGGAAGATTAACTGACGCGAAAGGACGAACAGTTGACTTTAAAAATACTATTATTATAATGACCTCAAATCTTGGCGAATGGGCGCATTCGGCTGAAATAGGCTTTCATCAAGAACCCGACAAAACAAAATTTTCCTGCGCGAGCAAAAAACAAAAAAACAGTCGCGCGGAACTTGCGCAAACTGAAATTGAAGAAGCGGAAAAAAATGCGACAAAAGCGCTAAAAGAACATTTTAGACCGGAATTTTTAAATAGAGTTGACGAAATAATTATTTTCCATCCTTTAATGCGGGCGGATCTTGAAAAAATAGTTGATTTTCAACTTTTAGAAGTTAAAGCTCGACTCGCAAAACGAAATATAAAAATAAATATCACTGAAAAAGTTAAAGAAAAACTAATACAACAAGGTTTTGATCCTGTTTATGGCGCAAGACCGTTAAAACGAGCGATACAAACTATAATTTTAGATGAACTTGCTTTGCAAATTATTGAAGGAAAAATTAAAGAAGGAGATAGAGTTGAGGTAGAAGTTGGGAAAGATGGAATAGTGGAAATTAGATAAAAAATTGATCTTTGCGGATTACAACGAATTAAAACGGAACACGAATTTAATTGCGACATCCGCGCTCTGTGAGAATCTGTGTCTGAATTGCGCATTATTGCACATTAACAAAATTTCTATGGGACCGTCGCCAAATACTCCTTTAGCGCTAAACTTCCAGATTTACCATACATAATTTTTAAAAAAATTTGACCGAAATATGAGAATTTAGCGCAAAGATGTATTTGGCGACGGTCCCTCTACGAAAAACAAGTTATTCACAATTTTTGCAGTTTATGGAGCGCGATTTTGGAGTGTGATGTCCATCATAAACCTATAAAAAAGGAGCTGGTTCATGAAAATCTGGGCTAAAACTGTATGTGTTATTCTTACTGTTATCGCTACTCTGATATTTTTATTTCCGTTCCTTACTGGCACTTATAATAGCTGCTCCGAATCGTTGAATTATTTTTGTCCCGCTTTTTGGTATTTTTGGGTTGCAGGAATATTTTTATTCTTTATTCTTTTTATTTTTGCGCTTTCAACTACCAAAAAAGATGAATTTGAATGGCTATGGACAGAGGTAATCTGCGCGCAAATCTTTCTGATGATATAGTGGTATTACTTTAAATTGTACCCTGCTTGTCATTCCGTGCTTGACACGGAATCCAGGATTAAAGACTTTGAATTTGTAGCTATAAAGGTTTAATTAAGAGAAATAATACCAACTGATTTATTCTGGATCCCGCAT
>JAZDNE010000064.1:0-11066 GCA_043800235.1 bacterium
TAAAACACAAGAGAACTGGAACTGGGATAAAATTGATGATTGTACTCAAACTAATCATTCAATAACATTGAAAGACTTAAAACCTTTCACAACATATTATTTTACTGTTTCTTCAAATAAAAAAATAGGAGAAGTAAAAACCACATCAGAGCAGATGACATTTACAACAACCGTTGGTGTTGTTGACACCAGCATTGACAAAATAAACAATTCCGCAAAAAATTTAAACGATAATAAATTCGACCAAATCTTAAGTGAAATAAAAGTCTTAAAAGATATCATAAAAGAACAGCAGTCGCAAATTAAATATTTAGCGAAGTTAACGCAGGGCGTTAAAAATTTGTCTGAGGCAGTGAGTAGCGCGATCAATAATTTTATCACATACGGCGTTGATGAGAACACAAAGAAATTAGGCGAGGGCGAACGAGCGGCGGTGATGTATTCGTATAAATCGGCGTTTAATAAATTGCCGGAGACGGAGAATGAGCTCTCAGATGCGATAAAAATAGCAAACGGCAGATGGCCGAGCATGACGAATGACGCGGCGGAAAAAATAGCCAAAGAACAATTCCAGAAAATATACAAAAGAATACCGGATATGAACAATGCGAAAGATAACGCGGCGGTGACGGTGATGGCTTATGGATTAAGACAGAGAGCGGAGAACAGGAATTTGAACAGCGAGAAGACGGGGATAAATATATTTAAAGGGATTTATGGCAAAACGCCGCAGACAACCGAGGAGTGGAACATAATGCAGGCGATAACTTATTCCGGCGCGGCAAGAGAAAAAGACACGGACGGCGATTTATTGCCAGACGCAAGAGAAGCGGAATTGGGAACTGATAAAAATAAAAAGGATACAGATGGCGACGGATACGCTGATGGGGCGGAAGTTTTGAACGGTTTTGATCCGTTGAAAAAAACGAAAATTTAAAATTTGTATCTTTTATGAAATTTACCCATCTGCATACGCACAGTCATTATAGCTTGCTTGACGGTTTGGCGAAAATTGATGATTTAATCGCAAAAGCAAAGGAGTATAAAATGGATTCTTTGGCTTTGACTGATCATGGAGTAATGTATGGGGTTATTGAGTTTTATCAGAAATGCAAAAAAGAGGGTATAAAACCGATTATAGGAGTGGAATTTTATGTTGCTCCGAATGGGAGATTTAATAAACGGGCGAAAATTGATGAAGAAAAATTTCATCTTTTATTATTGGCTAAAAATGAAATCGGTTATAAAAATTTAATAAAATTAACATCTCTTGCTCATTTGGAGGGGTTTTATTATAAGCCGAGAGTCGATTGGGATATTTTAGAAAAATATAATGAAGGACTTATTGCTTTAAGCGGATGTTTAGGCGGCGAAATACCAACACTTTTGAAAAATGGAAATTACAACAAAGCAAAAGAAATAGCGGGAAAATATCGCGCTTTGTATGGCGAGGATAATTTTTATCTTGAGATGCAATATCATAAAAATTCCTCCGATCAAATAGAAGCAAATAAAGGACTTATAAAATTGGCGAAAGAAATGGATATTGATTTGGTTGCAACAAACGATATTCATTATGTGGATTATCAAGATAGGTTTGCTCATGATATTCTTCTTTGTCTTCAGACTAAAAAACATTTAGAGGATAAAAATAGAATGAAAATGACGGAATTTGATGTTTCTTTCAGATCTCCTGAACAAATGATTCAAGATTTTGAGGATATTCCCGAGGCGATAATAAATACTCAAAAAATAGCCAATGCATGCAATGTCGAAATAGAATTAGGAGTTATAAAACTTCCGCATTATAAATTAACAGAATGTGAGAATGAAGAAGCTCTTCTGAACAAATTATGTGTTCAAGGACTAATAAAGAGATATGGAATTGGGGAAGAAGAATTAAAAATTAGAAATTCTAAATTAGAAATTACTGAAAGTTCGTCTTCTCAAGTTTTTATAAAAAAGATAATAGATCGGATGGATTATGAACTTGGCGTAATTTCCAAAATGGGGTTTCCTTCTTATTTTTTAATCGTGCAGGATTTTGTGAATTGGGCGAAAAATAATGGGGTGGTTGTCGGTCCTGGGAGAGGAAGCGCGGCAGGTTCTTTAGTCTCATATTTGATAAATATTACCGATGTTGATCCGATTAAATATGATTTGCTTTTTGAAAGATTTTTAAATCCTGAAAGAATATCTATGCCTGATATTGATATTGATTTTGCGGATACTAAGCGGGAAAATGTTATAAGATATGTTGAAGAAAAATATGGGAAAGATCATGTGGCTCAAATTATAACTTTCGGCACGATGGCGGCGCGGGCGGCTATTCGGGATGTCGGGCGAGTTTTAGGGATGCCATTGGTTTTTTGCGATAAAATAGCAAAAATGATTCCTATGTTTTGCGATCTTGACAAGGCGTTAGAAGCTGTGCCAGATGTGAAAGAAATATATTCTTCGAATATTGACGCGAAAAAACTTATAGATACCGCGAGAAAACTTGAGGGAGTAGCAAGACATTCCTCGAGGCACGCATGCGGAATTATTATTACTAAAGATCCTCTTACTTCACATGTTCCTTTACAATACGCCTCGGCAGATGACAGGACGATTGTTTCGCAATATTCTTTGCATCCGGTTGATGATTTAGGGCTTTTGAAAATGGATTTTCTTGGTCTTAAAAATTTGACGGTTATTGAACGCGCGGTAAAAATTATAAAGAGGATTTATGGAGTAAACATTGATATAGACAATCTCCCGATTGATGATAATAAAACTTATAAGATTTTTCAAGAAGGCAATACTACAGGCGTGTTCCAGTTTGAATCTTCTGGGATGAGAAGATATTTAAAAGAGTTAAAGCCGACAGACATAGAAGATCTTATCGCGATGGTTTCTTTGTATAGACCTGGACCTATGGATTTAATACCTGAATATATTGCCGTTAAACACGGGAGAAAAAAACCGTCATATCTTCATCCTTTATTAAAGCCGATTTTGGATAAAACTTACGGCATTGCCATATATCAAGAACAGCTTTTGCAAATTGCAAGAGATTTAGCTAATTTTACTCTTGGCGAAGCGGATGTTTTACGGCGCGCCATCGGAAAAAAAATAATAAAACTTTTAAGTCAGCAGAAAATAAAATTTATACAAGGATGTGAAAAAAATGGCATAAAAAAAGATATCGCAACGCAAGTTTTTGCTTTTATGGAACCTTTTGCCGGATATGGATTTAATCGCAGCCATGCCGCTTGTTATGCGATTATCGCATATCAAACAGCCTATCTCAAAGCGAATTACCCGGCTGAATTTATGGCGGCTCTTATGACTTCTGATTACGGAAATTCTGATAAGATCGCTTCGGAAATAGAAGAAACGCGGAGGATGGGAATAGAAATTTTACCTCCTGATATAAATGAAAGTTTTAAAACTTTTACTGTTATTAATAGTAATAATGGCGCAACGAAAATTAGATTTGGATTGTCCGCGATTAAAAATTTAGGAGAAAATATTATAGAATCTATTAAAGATGAAAGAGAAAAGAATGGCAAGTTTTCAGATATCGATGATTTTATAAAAAGGATAAATTGCAAAGATTTTAATAAAAAATCTTTGGAAAGTTTGATAAAAAGCGGAAGTTTAGATAGTTTTGGAGAACGCGGATTATTATCAGCGAATGTTGATAATATGCTTTTATACTCAAAAAACGAACAAAAAATGAAGGACAGCGGGCAAGATAGTCTATTCGGTGAAAATCATTCTTTTAAAATAAAGTTAGAGGAAACATCTTCCGCTTCTAAAATGGACAAGTTAATATGGGAAAAAGAATTTCTTGGGCTTTACATATCTGACCATCCATTTAAAGATTATTCAGTTATTTTAAAGGAAAAAATTATTAAGATAAAGAATTTATGCCGCGCTGCTGATAATAATGTTATAAGAATAGGAGGCGTTGTTTCGGAAATAAAAAAAATACTTACTAAAAAGAATGAATCTATGGCTTTTGTCAAAATCGAGGATGAGACAGGGAGCGCCGAGGTTATAGTTTTTCCGTCAATATTTAATGAATGCCGAGAAAAATTTTTAGCGGGGAATATGGCAGTTATTACAGGCAAAATATCTTCAAAAGACGGCGTTAAGAAAGTTATCTGCGATGAAGTTTTTGAACTTAATGATAATAACTCTCATAAATTAAAAGAAGAGCTTGTTTATATAAATTTCAAATTGTCCGAGAAAGAAAAAGAATATGCGAAACGGAGCGACGACATTCAAAGAGTTAAGATTGCGGTTAAAAATAAAGAGCAATTAAATTTGCTAAAAAATATTTTTTTAGCTTACCCCGGACTAAACGAAGTATATTTGGATGTCGGCGGAAAACTTGTCAAAACATCGCGCAACATTGATTTTAGCGATGAGGCGAAAACGCGTCTTGAAGAAATTGCGGGAATGGGGAATGCGAGCATCTTTTAAAGTTTTTTTGTTAATGAAATATTATTTTTTAAAAATTTTTCGATCTCCGATTTTATATCTTGCGCTAATAGCCGTAGGATTTTTTTTCGTATACTCTTATCCAAGAATTATTTTGCCTGTTATAAACTTGTCGCCGGATGAAAACGCTAATTATTATTTTACCAGATTATTTGCCGAGAAAAATACTTTGATGAGTTATGAGAGTTTAAATGAGAGAATAGAACCAATAGTCCATCCAAGAAGCGTGAATGTTAATTCAGAAAATTATTTAGTTCCGGGAAGTTTTTTGGGGATTATTCTTATTTATGGATTTTTAGCGAAATTTTTCGGAGCAAACATAATTATTTTTTTAACTCCTTTTTTTGCGTGCATTGGCGGGTTATTTTTTTACGGCATAATAAAGCGCGTTTTTTCGTGGAAAATCGCTTTTATTTCGTCGTGCTTGATGTTTTCCCATCCTGCTTTTTGGTATTATTCAACGAGAAGCATGTTTCATAACGCGCTTTTTGTTTCATTATTTATAATGGGGATATTCTTTTTAATTAGTTTAGAAGAAATTAAAAATTTTAAATTAAAATTCGGAAATTTTAATGCAGGTCGAATTATTTTTTTAGTTTTATCCGGATTATTTGTCGGAGCGGCTTTAATTGTTAGAACGGCTGAGTCGCCATGGGTGTTAGGAACGCTCTTTATTATGTGGATTTTTTATTTTAAAAGAGTAAAGTTTTTTGAGGTGATTTTAATATTGGCGATGATGGCATTGCCGTTTATTCCAGTCGGTTGCTATAATCAGAGTTTGTATGGAAGTCCATTTTTGACAGGATATGCCAATCTTAATAATGGAACGGCTAACATTGAATATTTTGCGCAAACGGATAAATTAAATACGGCTGAAATATGCGCGAACGAAAATTCTGTCCAGCCGCTTTGCGTTGATTGTTCATATCTCGGCGATGGAATGCATAGGATTGAGGTTGATTCTCAAACGCCAGATTTAGAATATGTAAATTATAAAACGGCTTATTCTTTGAAGCGGATAAATATAAAAGAAAAGATTAAGAAAATAATTACAGAAAATATCCCTGCGAGTTTTACATTGAATTTGAATCTAAGGACGGCGGCAAGGAATTTTAAGAATTATTATTTAAAATTTTTTGAATGGCTTAGCGCGCTTACGCTATTTGGCGTAATATTTTTTATGGTGTATTTGATATTTAATATATTAGCGAAGCGATATTGTAAATTAGATGATAAAATTTTTAATAAAGATGCTTTGAAAAGTTCGTTTTCTTGGAAAAAGAGATTTTTCGGACAGTTTCTAAGGATATTAGAAATTATAAGTCATAATAATGGCAGTCTGCGAGGGCAGTTTGTTTATCTTTTGCTTTTTGTGTTTATTTCTGCGTATTTGATAATATATTATGGGAGCTGGGTTTTTTATGACGCGCCGAATCCGAATTTAATAACTATCGGCACTTCATATACGAGATATTGGCTGCCTGTATATATAATGGGAATCCCGTTTATAGGATTTTTATTTGTTAGGATTTCGGATGTGTTAAAATTTAGATTGCCGAAGTTTATTTTTTTGTTTATTATTTCAGCGATGTTGATTGCATATTCCGCTTTATTCGTCTATTACGCGCCCTACGAAGGAATAAAAACGCAATTTAACGGATTTGTCGAGTATAATTATAAAAAAGAAAAAGTTTTAGAGCTTACGGAAGAAAATGCGATTATAATAGGATCGTATTATGACAAAATATTTTTTCCTTATCGCCGCGTTATAACAAGCAAATTATATGATGAAGAATCTGTAAAGAGAAGCATCCCTACATTGCTTAAAAGAGCGCCTGTTTATTATTATAGTTTTGGTCTGAAAAAAAAGGATATAGATTTTATAAACCGCGCGCATTTGGCTGATTATGGCGTTAAGTTGGCGTATGGAAAAAATATTTTTAAAGATGAATGGCTATGGAGAATAGTTAGAATAGAAATGGAAAATTAGAAATTATAAATTTTAATATGCAATTTATAATTTTATTATGATAAATAGCGACAAAATTTATAAAATAATAAAAATATTTTTAATAGCTTTGCCTTGTTTTATTTTTTGCTATTTAGCATGCAAAAATATTGTTCCATGGGGAAGTTTTAATGTTGAATATGATTTTTCGGAAAAATTTCACCCTTTTTTTTCTATTCTAAAACCGGAAGATAGACTTGGCGGGATAATAAAAAAAGAAGAAGAAAATTATCAAATTATAAAATCTGAACCGGTGTATTTTAATATAGAAACTCCTCGTTTTTTCAAAAATGTTGAAATTGAAATTGATTATAAATTTCCTGAATGGCAAAATAAAGATTATGATTTCAAGATAGGGATATTGGCGGATGAGAAAAGTTGGCAATTTAAACTCAAACCTATTGAAAACAGCAAGATAGAACAACTTATCGGCGATTGGGACACTATTCGCGAGGGCAACATTATTCTTATGCAATCTGTAAAGACATATAATTCTATAAATGAGTTTTTAAGCCATCTGCCTGAGAGAAAAAAATTTGCGACTTATGCGTATTCTTTAAGTCGCGATTTTGCGCTAAATAAATATAATCCAAAAGATGGATATTTGACTATTGATCGAACTTTAAAAGGGTATCATCAATTTTATACCTATGTAAAAAATGAGCCTTTAGAATTTAATTTTTCTTTTAGCGGAATAGATGATTTGAACTTTTGCGCTTCTGCGGATGTTAGGGCATCAATTAGTGTTTATCAAGGCAAAGATTTGATTTTAAACAAAGAACTGTGCGAAGAAAATAAGTTTTTAAATGGCGCGGCTATTTATAAGGAAAATTTAAAAGAAGGAGTATATAAAATTGAGATAAAGATTGCGGATAATATTTATATAAATAAAATTAACACAAAACAGGATTTTTTAAGTTTTATAAATAAAATTAATTTAGCAAATAATAGCGATGATTTTAAACCAATATCGATATATACAGATTCAGAAAGTTTGAAATTTGCCGCGTCTGTCAATGAATCGTTACAGCATATTAAAGTAGGAGATAAAATTTTTAATGTAGATGAATTATTTAAACAGTTTGACATTGCGGGATATTCTTTTGAAAATTTTGAAATATCAGAACAAAAAAATTCTCTTGCGGAAATAAATTTTTCGCGCGATAATATTCTTATTCAAGGAGCGGGAGTGTTTTCATTTTCGAAAGAAAGTTTTATAAACCCATCGATAATTTATCTTGAGAATATAAAAAAATTTGACGACTTGCGATATGTGATCGCTGAGTATAAGATTCCAGAAGTTTTAAAAAATGGGTGGAAAACTTCAAAAGTGTCTTTCGCGCTTAATGACGCGCTAAGAGACAAGCGCAAGTATAATTTTATTTTGTCCATTCCTGGCGTGGAAGAATTATATATTAAAAAAATAAATGCGAAATTTAGCGACTATGCGATAGATAAATAAGATCTATGGAGCAAGCTATGGCGACCGCAAAACAAAAACCCTGAAAATTTTGGTTGTAGGAACGAGGCAATGCCTCGTTCCTACAACGAGAATTTAACAATTTTAATGATTTATAGAATCCCAGAATTTGTTTTGCGGTAGCTATATTTATGAAAAAATTATTTAAAAAAATAATTAGAGATATTTTTTATATTTCATCAATTTTTTTGATAGTTCTTTGCGTTTTTGAATTTTGTTTTCCTAAATTTGCTTCTCCATATATTGATCTAAATATTTTATTGCTCATTTCGGTTATAAGTGGTACTATAATGATATTCAGAATGAGCTAATTAAAAGTTAAAAAATAAAAAAATTTAAATTAAATTTTAATTTTAAATTTTAGATTTTTAACTTAGTTATATGGACAATTGCATTTTTTGTAAAATTATAATGGGATATATCCCCTCTTACAAAATTTATGAAGATGATGTTGTATGCGCTTTTTTGGATATTATGCCTGTAAGCAAAGGACATACCTTAGTTGTGCCAAAAGTTCATTATGAAAATATATTTGATACTCCTGAAGATGTATTATGTAAAATTATTTCTGTGATAAAGAAAATAACCCCGGCGGTTTTAAAAGCTGTCGAGGCGGAAGGATTTAATCTTGGAGTAAATAACGGAACAATAGCTGGGCAAGTTGTGGAGCATATTCATTTCCATATAATGCCGCGATTTAATTTTGATAGGCTTAAATTATGGGAAGGCGGCGCGTATGAATCAGAAGAAGCTGAAGAAATTCAAGCGAGAATTTCAGAAGAAATTAGTAAAATAGGAATATAGATAATTATTGCTTTATTTATAAAAAAAATCCTATGTCATCGAAATTTAAAAGATGTAAAGAAGATTTTGTATGCGGAAAATGCGGCGCTAAAATAAAAGGCAATGGTTATACAAACCATTGCCCTCGTTGTCTTTGGAGCAAGCATGTCGATATAAATCCTGGCGATAGATTAGCGGGGTGCGGGGGATTGATGGAACCGATAAAAATTGAAAGCGAAGGCAAAGAGTTTATTATTACGCATAAATGCAAAAAATGCGGATATGAAAAGAGGAATAAAATCTCAGCGGATGATAATTTGGATGGATTATTAAAAGCGAAAAAATAATTGTTAAATTATTATGTTGATAAGTAAACGCAATTTTTTTTTTGCAGGCGTGATTTTATTTGCGATAGTAATTTTTTTTAATATTTATAAATTGCCTGATTTAAGAAAAAAGACTTTACTGATAAATAACAAAAAATTAGAGATTGAAATCGCTGATACGACGGATATGAGATATAAAGGGCTTAGCGGCAGAGATTATTTGTGCGAGGAATGCGGTATGCTTTTTATTTTTGCCGATAAATATTTTCCGACATTCGTGATGCGCGATATGAAATTTGCTCTCGACATTATTTGGATATCCGAAGGTAAGATAATAAAAATTGACGAAAATCTTCCTATGGAAGGAAAGTATCCGCAAGCGGGGTATGTCTCAAGCGAGGGAGTTGATATGGTTTTAGAAGTTAACGCGGGATATTGTAAAAAAAATAATATAAAAATTGGAGAATATTTGACTTTTTATTAAAAAAGCATTATATGGCTTATGGATAAAATAATTTTCATATTTTACATCCCATATTATGAAGTTATTAGCCATATATTCAAACGAAATTTTTTTTCAACAAGATACATTTGAGGAATAAGTTCCTGATTTTTATGATTGGCTTGCCAAAGAACGGAATGCGCAAGAAAAAGTTTTATTACTGCATAAATGGCATAATAAAGAAGAAATGCAAGGATTGTTGCGAGATATATATAATTTAGCTGTGTCAGGTTTATTAAATGAGGATCTTTTAGCATACTGCGGAAAATATAATGAGTTTTATTTCAATCAAAAAGTGGCAAACAAGCTGTATGAGCTTAATGATGAATTTAATATTTTTATTTTTACATCTTATCCAAAAGAAATATTTCAATTTTTAAAGGAAAAGAAAATTGTGAATAAAGTTTTTGGGGCAGAGCCTTGTTTTGATAATGAGGGCAAAGTTAAAGAATTGAAAGAAATAAATTTAAGAAATATTGATGGCGCGCGAAAAAAAATGGAAGAGTTTGGTTTTGGTAAAAAGTTTACTTTGGAGCCTGATATATTCGGTTTGACGGAGTTGCTTATTGAAAATATGATTGCCGATAATTTAAACATTGATGATATAGTGGTTCTTGGCAGAGGACTCGTAGTTTATCCCGCATATAAATTAGCGGGAAGAGTTATAGAGAGATTAGAAGAGATTTGAATTATCGTTTATACATATATATCGCTAAATCTTTATCTGTAGGTTTGTCTGCGATTATAGGTTTCCATCCTTCTACTTTAAATACATAAGAAATAACGCGCGCGCCAGTTTTTGCCTCTTTTTCTATTTTTGTTTTTAGTTTGGTTTTAATTGTTGACGGAACTCCGAAAAAATATATAACATCGGCTTTTGAGATATTTTCATTAAAAAAATTTTTCCATTTAAAAATAATGTTCATATCGTTATTAAAAAATTGTCTAATTTTGCATATTAAAAAAAGAGGCAAAGAAAGCTCTAAGCCTATTGCTTTTGCTTTATAATGCTTATTTGCATATATTATCGTTTTGCCGTCGCCGCATCCTAAATCATAGAATATTTCATTATTTTTTAAATCAGCAATTTTAAATATCCGTTCTAAGTCTTTATTTCTGCATGGCAACCATGGAGCGAATGATTTAGCGGCCACTGCTGTGGTTATGCCGACAATGAGCGAAATGATTATAATAATCGATAAAATAAAAGTTTGCATAAAGTTGGTTTTGTATATATTTCATTATAGCAAATGACACAAATAAAAAAGAGGTTTTAGCCTCTTTAAATTATTTCGGTCGGGAACTTATTGGGACATTGAACCCGCGATATTCCAGCAGTGCCATGAGGCGCGCTAACATGGATTTCATTCTGTATAATATAAACATAATATATGCGGAACGGACGGGACTTGAACCCGCGACCTTCTGCGTGACAGGCAGACGCTCTAACCAAACTGAGCTACCGCTCCAAGTAAA
>JAZDNE010000112.1:0-12928 GCA_043800235.1 bacterium
TTTTGCTTTTATTTTTTGCGCAAAATTTATTTCAGCGATGTACATATGGACATCGCGCTATGAAAGCGCGCTTATCCGTTTCTTATTCGTATTAATTCGTCTTTCATATATCCCCATGCGAAAAAACAAAATAAACATGCGCGAAAATCCGCGCGCGATGGAAAAAGAAAACTTAACTGAAAATTCTAAGCCAGTCGCAAACCCGACAAAAGCAAAAATACTGGCGAACAAATTAAGCAAATTCGCAAAATTTGTATTTTTGCTATGTTTGCTTTATTTAATTTTTTCCTTTTCTTTCAGATTTGTAGGATATTTAAGCTTTGCCGTAACCGCGATGTTTATCACCGCGTTCATTTTGTATTATTATTTCAAAAATGACAAATCCATAACCGCGCTTAAAAACTTATTAAGAAACCACTACTTCAAAACAAAATATTTAATAACAAAAATCGAAAACGAAAATCTCGCGATTGAAAGGACATGCGAACTTTATTACGATAAAACAAAACAAAAGCTGGAGGCTAAATGCTCGATGCGGAGCAAATTAAAAAGAAAGATAAAATTTATTATTTTTTCCGCGTATTTTAATATCCTTTACTTCTTAATAATGATAACGCAAAATTCAGAGGAAAGTTTTGATATACTGCGGGAGGAAATACAAAAAAAAGATGGCAGAGTTGTTAATGTAACCGTAAAAAGCGGGGATAAAGTTGAGGTTATAAATCTTGACGAGATAACGAAAGGGCTTTGGAAAGGACATAGCGAAGATATTAAGGTCGCTGACCAAATGATTCAAAAACTTTTCAAACTCCATCATCACAAACAAAAGCGCGCTAAAATATATTCAATATCAAGTTTGGCGGTTATAATAATTGCGACAACATTCAGCGGACTTGTGACTTCCTTAATATTCCCCCATCTGTTCAAATCATACGCCGCGACATACAATTTCACGCAGACGGATTGGAGAGGCGGGTTAACGGCGAATAATATCACGCATACAGATCCGCCCGTATCAGATTGGGACGAATACTCTGCCACTTCCACCGGCGCGACGATTACGGCGACAACAAGTTTGGCGCTCATACAAAATTCCTATTACGCCACCGACGACGGAACTTTATCAACAGACGGATCAGCAACCGGCGGAGGATTTTTAAACGGAGCAGACAGCGGAACAGTTGTGACAGCCGCAGGAGCGAGTTCTAAAATTATGCTTGATGATTTTAGCTATCCCGAAGGAGTAATCATAGACGAATCCGTAATCGTGGAAGGCTCTTGCCCTTCCGGATATGTGGAAGGCACAAACTGCTTTCATACATTAGAAGACTGGGAAGACGCGGAAGACGGAGCGGGCGCCAGGGACCTTGTAATTGAAAACGCTATCGCTGTCGCAAGAATAGACGGAGCATGGGCAAGCGCGGATGCGGATGGGGATATTGAGATTAACGGATGGACAACAGGCGCTAATAATTTTATACGAATTTATACCACTGCCGCGGCGAGGCATGATGGAAAATGGAATACGGGGAAGTATAGGATAGAATCAACGAATAGCAATACCCTATATATTAGAGAACAGTATGTTTACGCAGAAGGACTGCAATTAAAAATAACATCTACTATAGGATCTAGACATGGGGTTGAGGTAAATACAAGCTCGCCGAGCGATGTTAGTGTGTCAGAGTGTATTATAAAAGGAGATGTTTCGGGAGAAATAACATATAACTGGGGAATAGTATTCAATCCAAATGTTGCTAATCAGATCGGGAGAGTTTTTAATAATATAATTTATGGATTCACTACAAGCGGTTCGGCGGGGATTAGGTTTAATTATCCGGAAGCAACATCATCAGGATATTTTTATAATAATACAATATATAATTGTACGAATGGAATAATGGCTAATTCAAGTTCTATTAAATATGTTAAAAATAATGCAATTTTTGTCACAACTGGTGCAGCTTTTTCTTCAACTTTCCAATCAGAAAGCACCAACAACATCTCAAGCGATGGGTCTGCTCCTCCTTATGGGACATATTATACAAACTATACCGCTACATCCACTCCTAACCCGGGAACAGGCGACTGGGTTATATTTACCAATCTAACTTCAGGCTCGGAAGATTTTCATTTGGTAAGCGATGCAGAAAATACCGCTTTAAATACGGGATATGATTTATCCGGAGACGGCGCTATTCCTTTCAATTACGACATAGACGGGACAACGCGCGGGACAAGCTGGGATATAGGAGCGGACGAATACGGTGGAACCGCATATTTAAGCTCGGGAACTTTCACTTCCGCAACAATCAATCTTGGAGCGAGCGCGAGCTTGGATTCTTTCAGCTGGTCTCCATTATCGCAAATTACCAATACAGGAATAGATATGCAAGTCGCGAAAAGCGAAAGCTCGGAAGGCCCGTGGTATTACAAGCCTGTCCAAAATTCTGCTATCGCAATTTACCGCTCCGTAGGACCCGGCGCCACATCCGCGCTTGCAACCGGCGCAACTTACGGCGCGCTTACAATTTCCGGCACAACAGCCACATTCGCAAGCGATCTCCCTTTAAATATCGGCGTAGGCGATGTTATAAAATACGATTCTGGCGGAACGCAAGTCGCTTTCATCCACGGCAGAAAATCCGCAAATGTCTATACCGTAAAATCCGCGAGCGGAGGAACTCCGACCGCGGTTTCAAGCTATTCAGGATGGAATATTTATCGAGCGTATACTTCGCTTTATTACGCGGAAGCCGGCACGGAAAACACAGGAATCGGAGTTAATTTTGATACATGGACAGGCGGTCGAGATTTGGTAATAAATAACGAGCAGTGGAATATTGCGTGCTACGCGGGGTATGACAATGCGGCGGATACGACAGCAGTTACTATTGGCGGATGGACAACGGGACGAACTAATTATCTTAGAATATATACTCCATATTTAACTTCAGAAGTGGGGACGAGTCAGAGGCATAATGGGAAGTGGAATACGGCTTATTATTATCTATCAAAAACTGCTACATCTGAAACAAATTTCATTACTCTAACTAGTTATTATATTTATTTAGAAGGATTACAAATATATCTAGATAATGCAGGATTTAATTTTTGCAGAGCATTATATTTTCCCAGTTCTTCTTCTAATTATTATATAAATAGCTGTATTATTAAAGGTAATAATGGGAGTGGAATTTTGTATGGTATCGCAGCAGATTCTCCTGCTTTTTCAATAAAAAATAGTATCATTTATAATATTCCTTATATGTGTATAAGTACTCGCGGTAGTGGTAAAATTTATAATACTATTGTTAAGAATTGCCAATATGGAATAAGACCAGAAGGCAATACTAGTCCTCCTTTAGTTAAAAATAGTTTAGCCTTCTCCTGCACAGACGGATACTACGGCACATTCGATTCCTCCTCCGATTACAATATGTCAACCAATTCCGCGACAGACGCGCCTAACGCTACTTTCACCAACGATTACATTACTCAATCCGCAACAGATTTCTTCGCAGATTACGAAAATGATGATTTCCATATAAAAACAGGCTCTGTTGCCAAAAACGCAGGAACCAATCTTTCCACCGACACATACCTTGATTTCTCCACCGACATAGACGGAACATACCGCGCGGACGGATCTTGGGACATCGGAGCGGATGAATACAGCGGAACAGAAAGATCCTCATCCGGCCAATACATACAATACAAAGCAAAACTTTCAACAACAGATGTATCCGCCACAGCGTCCCTCGAAGATCTTACAATAAACTATTCCCATTATCCGACTTCATCCTATCTCGTCTCTTCCCCGTATGACACTTCAAGCTCCGGCAACCTCGTCGGCGGAATCGGGTGGTCTGATTCTCTTCCCGCCAATACTCAATTATCGTTCTATCTCCGCGCGACTTCTTCTTCGGCTAATCTTGCCACAACCAACTGGATTGAAGTCGCTTCCACCACTTCCTCTTTCTTAACTTCCGGATGTTCGCGTAGCGGATCTGTTGACTGTCCTGTTGAGGTTATCCCTTTGGCTCTTTCTTCCGGAACTCTTGACCGCAGATGGATCCAATACAAAGTTGATTTAATCTCTAACGGCGCGTATACTCCGTATCTTCACGACATAACTTTAACTTATGTAGTAAATGCCGCGCCTTCGTTTAATCCTGATTATCCCTCCGTAAGCGACGGCGGCGTTTCAGGAACTCAAATTTCAGATTCCGAAGACGCAAAATACGGGCAAGTCAAGGTGATGTATTCGATCAAAGACGAAGACGGCTCCACAGGCAATGAGGCGACCCGCAATTATATTACTCCGACATTTGAATATTCCACAAACGGCGTTGCTTTTACTTCTATTTCCACCTCCACTATCGTCTTCGGAACAGCTCCTGAAAACGGAGAAGTGGCGGACCATAATTCTGACGGAGACATTGACCATAAAGTTTTGGAAGACGGTTATCTAATATACACCGCATATTGGGACGCGCCGACCTATCTTTCCTCCGTGTATTACCCCGCTTTCAGAATACGAGTAACCATTGACGACAACGAAGCCGCAAACCACACAGCCACCGTTTCTTCCAATTCGTTCGTTTTGGACACAACCGATCCTGCTTCTCCGTCAATTTCCGTTGTCGCTTCCACCACTCCGGCAACCGTTAATCTCTCGATTACAGAACCAAGTACGGCATATATGAAAATATCACTTCTTGATGATGTTTCCGACGCAAGCTGGCAAAATTTTAATTCAACTTCCACTATAACTCTTGCCTCTGATCCTGATACTGTTTACGCGCGATTTAAAGACTTATATGGAAATACTACAACTATTGTAAACGCGGCAACTCCAGAAACTCCTGTTTATATGATTATCAAAGATCTCTCAAACCCCGACACCTCGGACTACAAGCTCTTTATCGCTTGGAAAATATCAGAAGAAGCTGATTTCGCCTCTTACCATTTGTGGCAATCCATAGATGGAAATTCTTACAGCCATCTTACGGCTATCACTCCTGAAACAACCAATTACCATATCCATTCCGGCGTAAATTCCGCAAATACATACTATTACAAAGTAGCGACAAAAGACGATGCTTCCAATATCTCATATTTCTCTTCCGTTGTTTACGATCAGCCGGATGGACAAGGTGGAACAGACACTACAGCGCCGACTATTTCCAATGTGGCGACTTCTTCGGTTTCGACAACGCAAGCAGTTGTAACATGGAATACAAATGAACTCGCGACATCGACCGTCGGATATTCAACAACTTCCGGTTTGTTTTCAACGGAAATTACCGTAAATTCCATGGTTGATAATTCTTCCGGCGTCGGAGCGCATACCATAGGATTAACAGGACTTACCCCGAACACTCGCTACTATTTCCAAGTTGCATCAACTGATCCGTCTGGAAACATGACGACTGATAATAACGGAGGCGATGGATACACATTCGTTACCGCTCCTGGAGCGAATTTCACATCCCATCCCCAAGCCTCGAATATTGATAACATTTCAGCCACTATTGAATGGACAACTGATATTAATTCGGATTCTTATGTCGTGTATTCTTTAAGTTCTAATATGTCCAACTCGACCCAAGTCGGCTCCGCAACTTTTGCCACCGATCATTCCGTTAATTTAACAGGTCTCTCCGTTGCGACAAAATATTATTATTTCGTAAAATCAACGGATGCCGAAGAAAATCTCGCAACAGATAATAACGGCGGAGAATATTATTCTTTCACCACAACTTACGACACAACCGCTCCGATTATCACTTTCGCCACATCAACGGATATTACAAGCATTACCTCATCCTCGGCTCTTATTAAATGGACAACAGACGAACCAGCAACTTCTACTGTCGCCTACGGTTTAACCGCGAACAGCTATACATGGTCAACAAACAGCAATACTTTAAATTACAGCCATATTATTCCTCTTTCTGGATTAACAGATTCTTCAACTTACTATTTTAAACTCATATCAACTGATGCCAACGGAAATACCGCGACGGATAACAATTCCGGCGCTGATTATTCGTTTACAACCCTTGACGATACTGGTCCGGTCATAAGTTCAGTTAATGCGGGCAATACTACCCTTTCAAGCGCGGAAATCTCATGGTTTACTAACGAGCCGTCCGATTCTTTCGCGCAATATTCGCTTTCCACCTCAACATTTTCCACAACCTGCATCGAAAAAGGCTCAAGCAACGCTTCAACCACGCATACCGTGGAACTAACAGGATTGACGGAATACACCACTTACTATTATTCGGTAAAATCAGAAGATTCTTTAAATAATTCCACTACCGACAACAACAATGGCGCGTATCATACTTTTATCACTCTAAGAGATTCTACAGCTCCAGTTGTTAGCAATGCCGGCGCGAGTTCGATTAAAGACACTTCCGCTCTTATAACATGGCTTACCGACGAGCGGGCAAATTCCATAGTCGAATATGGAACACAAAGCCTTGCTTACACGACTTCAACCACAACAAGCTCGAATTTGAATCTAAACCATGCGTCGCTGATAACTGCTCTTTTGCCTGCAACGAAATATTACTATCGCGCGGTCTCGAAAGACGCAAACGCTAATCAAGGGGTAAGCGCGGAAAAAAGTTTTACAACTTTGGAAACACTCTACGAACAAACAGAAGTTGACGAATTGGAAGAAACCGCCAGAGGACAAGGAGAAGCCAACGCCCAGCAATCCGCAACAGGCGGAGGAATTTTGATAATAGACAAAACCGATAAAATCCCGCCTGCTATTTCTAACATATCCGTTTCGGATATTACCACCGATTCCGCGGTGGTGAGCTGGAGGACGAACGAATTATCAAACGGGTTTGTTGAATATGGAAAAAATACGGATTATGGACATGTTACTAGCAATAGAAACATAAATACGCTAACTCATTCCACTTTATTAAGCTGGCTCGATCCAGATACTACTTATCATTACCGAATTTTAGCAGTGGATTCTTGGGGAAACTGGGCGCAGTCAGACGATCAAACTTTCACTGCGGACAAAAAACTTTCAGAAGAAAAAAAATTGTTTGAGCAAATAGAAGATCTCGCGGAAGTCAAAGACAATAAATCCGCCGAAGACTTGTTCGTAAACGCGGCTATAGCGGCTCAAAAAGCTATGAGCATTATTGAAGAGCTTTCTACGAAAGTGTCAATCAATAGAGTGGAAAAAACCTTTTCAACTCAGCTGGAAAATTGGAAAAAAATGGCATCCGTCATACCGCCTCCGCTTATGAGCGGAGAACCGAAAGTTATTACTACCGCAACTACCGCTATGATTGCGTGGAGAACGGACAAAGAGTCAAATTCGTTAGTCGCAATCGCCTCGGATGGATTATTTAATATCGCGAAAGATAAAGAAAATCCATATTCTCAAATTGTAGGCGAACCTAACGACCTCACTACCGCTCATGTCGTAACAGTTTACGATCTTGAACCTGACACAACCTACCACTATCAAGTCCGCTCCCAAGCGCCACTCGGTCCTATGGCGAAATCTCCTGATTTTACTTTTAAAACCAAAACCGAAACATTGGAAATAACAAATTACGCGGTTCAAAATATCTCAAACGAAAAAGCGATATTTAAATGGGTTACCAATATGGAAACTGATTCGATGGTTAAATATATTCCGTACCGAGACAACAAGCTGATTGTGGAAGAAGCGAAAGAAGCCGCTAATAGCGCGATGAGCATAATCCATGAAATAGAGATAGATAATTTCGAAGCAGGCGTTATTTACAATATTATTTTATCAGGCAAAGATTTGAATAAAAATATTGCGGAAAAAGAAATACCCGCATTTTCTACGGCAAATGACGATTTGCCACCGATAATATATCAAGCGCAGACTGATTCCGCGCTTTCGCCCGGCAAAGACGCGAAAGTCCAAACTATTATCTCTTGGCTCACCAACGAACCGGCGACAGGCAGGGTTTTCTATATGAAAGGAATTGGCAATAACGCCGAAGATTTTAATGAGCAAACCGCGATGGATAATAACTTCAGCAAAAAACACATTTCAGTAATAACAAAATTTGACGCCGGAGCGGTTTACAGTTTCAGAGTTGAGAGCGTGGATTCAGGCGGGAATGTCGCGCTTTCTAAAATCTACACAATCTTAACTCCACGCCAAAAAGAATCCGTGTTCCAGCTCATTATGAAAAATTTTGAAAAAACTTTCGGATGGGTCAGCAAGCTGAAACAATAGTTTTATAATTTTTAAAAATGTTGTATAATTTGACTTATGCCGACTAAACCTCTTATAAAAACTAAGGATCTCGGAGTTACATATTTTTCCGGGCAAAATAACGAAGTAAAAGCGCTTCAAGATATAAACATAGAAATTTATCCTGGAGAATTTATTATACTTTTCGGACCGTCTGGTTGCGGAAAATCAACTTTGCTTTATTCTATAGCCGGACTTCAGCCAAATGTCCATGGCGACATATTTTTTTATGATAAAAATATAACCGCATTTTCTTTAAAAGAATTAGAATATTATCATCAAAAACAAACTGGCATGGTATTTCAGGCTTTTTATTTAATCAATTCCATCTCGGTCGCAAAAAATGTTATGCTTCCACAAATTGCTATCGGAACCGCCATCGCGGAAAGAGAAAAGCGGACTATTGAACTTTTAGAACATTTCGGCGTTGATAAGCAAGCTCATAAACTGCCTTTAGAACTTTCAGGCGGACAACAGCAAAGAGTCGCTATATGCAGAGCTTTGGTTAATAATCCTGATATATTATTAGCTGATGAGCCAGTCGGAAATTTGGATACTAAATCCGCTCATGATGTGATGATGCTCTTGCAGGAATTAAATCAAAAACAGAAAAAAACTGTGATTTTAGTAACCCACGATCCGTCATACTTGAGTTACGCTCACCGCGTATTTCACATACGAGACGGAAAACTTATAAAAACGGAAATAAACCAAGCTATCGCCGAAATTAAAGATGAGGAACTTAAATCTCCCATACCTAAAGAGCTTGAACTTTTAGTGCGCACATACTCAAGCCTTCAAACCCACCAAATCGGAAATCTCTTAATACCTTTCAAAGCGAAACAAATAGTATCTGAAATATTAACTGAAATGACGATAGAAAATACTATAAAAATAGAAAAACAAGTGGAAAGATTTCTTATAAGCGGATTAAAAAATCCTGAAGACATTTTTGAACTTTTGGACAAGGAAGAAAGCAAAGGAGGAATAGGATTAGATAAAAGAGCGGCCAGATATTTAACCTTAAAAATTTCAGATATTGTAAAAGAAATAAAAATGATAGAAAACGAAGAAAATATTTCGCCTCAAGAAAAAATAACCGGAATTCGAAAATATCTCGAGGAATCATTCGGCGCAAAAATTACAGGCAAAGCCGCGGAAGCGGCTGATAATGCCATTATGAACAGACTTGAAAATAAAATCGATAAAAATACAGTGGAAAAAATGTTCGACTTTGCAATTAACAAAGGAGGAGCCGGACTTGACAAAAGGATTGCGAAAAAAATAGCCCAACGGTTAGAACTTTTGATATTGGGAAAATACAAATAAATTTAGTTAATAATATATGCGTCTATTAGACATCATTTCCCTTTCAACCAGAATGTTTAAAACTCGTCCGATGAGAACTTTTCTTACGATTTTAGGCGTAAGCGTCGGCATTGGAACAGTTCTTTTTTTAGTGTCTTTAGGTTATGGTTTGCAAAAAATGATTTTATCCCAAATTACCACAGCAGATTCTCTTTTAAGTTTGGATGTTACAACAGGCTCCTCTGGACTTATAGAACTTAATTCTGAAAATCTTAAAAAAATATCCGAAATACCAAATGTTGCCGAAATAAGTCCAGTAGTTAATTTATCCGCGCAATTTACAATAGAAGAACTTACTGGCGATGGGTTAGTTTATGGAGTAGAACCGTCATTTTTCCGCTTAAGCGGCATCGCCGCCTCTTATGGAAAAATACTCGGCGAGGAAGGAGAATATGAAGTTATAATTTCAACTGCCGGCTCGAAATTATTTAATTTTGCTCCTGAACAAATAATCGGGAAAAAACTTTCATTGACTTTATTTTTGCCAAAAAGCGATGAGGAAGGGTTTGAAGATGTTGAAATTGTAAAAAGAGAACAATTATACACCATCTGCGGCGTTATTGATGATGAAAATAATAATTACATATTTTTGCCGTCAAAAACGATTTCTGACTTAAATATCAATAAATATGAACAAGCGAAAATCAAGGTTTTAAAAAATGAGGCGATGGAAGAAGTTAGAAATAAAATTATCGAACAAGGATTTTTAGTCTCTTCCCTTTCAGACACAATAGATCAAGCGAATAAAATTTTTAAAATTATACAAATAATTTTAGCGCTATTCGGCTTCGTGGCGTTAATAGTTTCCGCGATTGGAATGTTTAACACAATGACTATCGCTCTTTTAGAAAGAATAAACGAAATCGGAATTATGCGCGCGATCGGAGTTACGAGGCGGGATATAAAAAAATTATTTTTGTTAGAATCGGTAATTATGGGATTTTTAGGCGGAATCGGCGGCGTTTTTGTAGGTTATATCGCTGGAGAACTTGCAAATATTGGAATAAATTTGCTTGCGAAAAATTTTGGCGGACAATCTCTTGATTTATTCTATCGCCCTCTTTGGTTCGTATTTATCATAATCGGATTTTCAACCGTTATCGGTTTTCTCACGGGAGTTTATCCTTCGCATAGAGCCGCGAAACTTAACCCTTTGGAGGCGTTGAGATATAAGTAGATAGATATAGCGACCGCAAAACAAAAACCCTGAAAATTTTGGTTGCAGGAACGAGGCAATGCCTCGTTCCTGCGACGAAAATTGAACAATTTTAATGATTTATAAATCCCAGAATTTATTTTGCGGCAGCTATAATTTCTCTAAAAAACGCGTCTATTGTTTAATTGTCTAATTGTTATATAACATTTCAACAATAAAAACAAACGATGCGATACTCTATGTTCAAAAAATTTTACAGAAAAAAAGTTTATTTTTTTCTGACATTCATTCTTTGTTTTACGATCGCAAATTCAATTTACACGCGCAAACAGGCTCAAGCGTTTTATCTTGAAGTGCCTGATAAGATGCAAAATGCTTTAAATTCTCTAAAAAATAAAGGAAAAGTGCTTGGAGAGACCGCTACTAATTCTGATGGCGCAACGGTATCCGTTCCAACAAATAATTATGCGACGCAACCTGCGGAAGTAAAACCGACAGAGACCTGCAATGTTAATGGGACAGAAATGCAGGGACCGTGTTCTAATTATTCTTCAATGCCAAACCCGCAGACGGATAACAATGAACAATGGCAAAAAGAAGATATGGAAAGGCAAGCGCAAGATGAACAAAGACAAAAAGAAAATGAGGATAGGAAAAAAAAAGATGAGGGAAGATGGCTTAATGATGTCCAACGAGGAAATAAAGAGATGGAAAAAAATCTTAACCGCCTAAATGGGATGTTTATAAAAGCCGAAAAAGGCGGGACGGAAATACCGTCGGAAATAAAAGAAAAATTGGCGCGGGCAAAAAAAATTATTGAATCCGTAAAAACCATAACTATTGAAGAATTGCAAGATTTTGATATGCAAGAACTTGGGGATTTAATGCGCGAATTGGATGAAGCCAGAGAGGAACTTATTGATAAAGCGCAAAGGCTTAACGATATAAAAAGAGAACTTAAAAATATATCAAAAGAACTCGCAAAATTTGAGAAACAAGTGGAAAAATTAAAGAAACAAAAATTTGCTGTTCCAGATGATTTGGCGGAAGTTTTAAAAAATATAAAAACAACTGTTGACGCGATTCAAAAAGCGAAAACATGGGAAGAAGCGGAAACGGCAGGGATAGAAGATGTGCGTGATTTATGGGACGCGTTAAATGAAAATAGGCAAAAATTAGAAATGTTATCTCGCTGGCCACAAACATTAAAAGAAATTGACAGAGAATTAAAAAAATTAGACCAAGAACTTAAACGCGCTAAAAAAACTGCTGATAGCGCTAAGAAAAAAGGGATTGACATTTTCGAACTTTACAACAATTTTGAAAACGCTGTTAATAACTTAAAAAACGCCAAGGGAGTCGCGCTTAAAAAAATGGCGGACGGAGACAGCGAGGGCGCGTTTGAAGTTATAGAAAATGATTTATTTGACCAGATGGAAGACACATGGGAATATCAACGGTTGCTTTTTACCATAAGCGACTTGGGTAAAATTAAGTCTGAAATAAAAAAAAGGTTAAATGAATTTCATCGAATGATGACGCAATTAAAAAAGAAAAAAATTGATGTTTCTGAAATAGAAAAACTTATTGTGTATGCCACAATAAAAGGAAAAGAAATAGAGACTTTATTAAAAGCAAAACCGGTAGATATTGATAAAGTAATGGATATGCTGGGAGCATTAGAGGATTTAAAACAAGAATTTGATGAGACTGCTAACGAACTTTTGGGAACAGAGGATCTAATGCCATGGGAAGAAGGAAAAAATCAATTCGAGACGCCTAAACTTCCTGATAATTGGAATAAATTAGTGCCGCAAAAATGCGAAGAACAAAATTGCGCGGAAGAGAAAATGCAAGAGACAAAAAAAGACGCGTCTGTTTCATAAATAATTTTTACCGGATTGGACGCGATAGAGTCATCCCGCGCTTGACGCGAGATGACTCTTTTTTTTCTAATTTCTTGCTCTGCGTTGTGTGGATAATTTAGTAACTATTCAGTTTTTTCCAAAGAAGTGGTAAAATAAAAGTAATATGAGCATAGAAGAAGAATTACAAAAATTAAGACAAGAGGCAAAAAAATTAAGGCAGGATAATGCTACAGTCTCAAACGCTTGGGAACATCAAAA
>JAZDNE010000135.1:0-5999 GCA_043800235.1 bacterium
GTTTGCTCCGGCGTGTCGCGGGTAGGAATATTAGTTTTATCATATTGCGCGTTTAGTTTTTCTAAATCTTCAGCGCTAAATTGAGAAAGCCACTCTTCTTGAGAACTTTTTGGCATAGGCAAAGTTAAAAACCAAATTAAAAAAATAACAACCAAAATAATTATAAATATAATTATTTTTTTCCATAACTTGCAACACTTTTTTTCTTTTGGTTGCTGTGGCGTTTGCTCTAAATTGTTTTTAGTATTATTCATAGAAAATTATATTGATTATTTGCCTACCAATTCAGTTTAGCAAGGACTAATAACCAACATTATTATATATTATATATCATATATAGTATATATCAATAGACTATAACCTATGGACTACATTTGCGGTTTTCCTAAAACTTGCAAAACTGCGCTACTCATCAATTTTTCTTAATTTCTAAGCACGCTTTCATAGCGCATCGTCATTAGTTCAAATATCCAAATCCGAACAATCCCAATTTTGTAGCTATAACTACTATTATGCCAGCAATAATAATTCCTGCAAATACCAGCCAAAACGCGCGCCGAGTAGGTATTCCGAATAAAAATGCGGCAAGAGAGCCTGTCCACGCGCCTGTCATTGGAAGAGGGATTCCCACGAAAATAACTAAGGCAATAGCGCCGTACTTTTGAAAATTATCCGTAAATTTATATCGCGTCCTATCAAAAAGCCATTCAAAAAATTTTTTCATCCTGTTTGATTTTTTGCTCAACCATAAAGATAAGGGACCAATATATCTTAAAATAATAATCGGCGGTATTGAATTTCCAAGAATTGACCAAAAAAATGAGGATAAAACCGATAATTTGTATCCTCCCAAAGATAGCGGAATTGAAACGCGCAATTCCGCTATTGGCAACATCGCAATAATCATTGTCGCAATCTCCGGCGGTATGCTTTTAAAAAGTTGGATATAGTTGATATTAAACATACTTTATTTATTCGATACTTTTGACTTTCTACTTGCTTAGCGCCCACCATGTCAAACTTTTTGCTTCTTGAAATCTCTCTTCAGGAGTTTCTGCCCCCAAAATAACAGAAATCACACTATCGCCATTTTTATATTCCACCCCAAGCGCTAAACAATACATCGCCTCATCCGTATATCCTGTTTTAGCGCCAATTATTTTATAATCCACTTCATTCAAAAAACTGCCAAGCAACTTATCAGTATTTTTTATTTTATGAATTCGTTTTTTATCTACTGTATAAAAAATGTGTTCATCGGTTTGAAGAGCTTTCTTTATATATTCGTTGTTATACGCCGCTTGCGCTAATTTTGCGACCTCTTTTGCTGTCGCGACATTTTTTTCGCTTAACCCTGTCGACTCTTCAAAAAAAGCTTTATTCATTCCCAATTCTTTTGCTTTTTCATTCATTTTAATAGTAAATTTTTCCAAAGACATCCCTGTCGAACGCGCCAAAGCAACCGTCGCATTATTTGCTGATCCTACAAGACTCGTATAAAATAGATCTTTAACATTAACTATTTCTCCCGGAGAAACATACAACATACCGCCAATCCTATGATCAGCGGCAATAATTTTTATCTCTTTATCCCATCCCGGATTAAAATCTAAAAAAACTAATGCCGCCATTAGTTTTGAAATGCTTGCGATAGGCATTACCTCATCTGAATTCTTCTCAAATAAAACATCGCCGTTTTTCGCATCTATTAAAATGCCGCTTTTGCCATTTAATTTCACTCCTATATTTTTCTTTTCTTGCGTCTCTATAATAGATTTTACATAAACGATCGGCAAATTTGGTTTATTTATGTTTAAAAACAATGAAAATAAAATGTTAAATAACATAATAGTCTTAAACTTTCAAATATTTTCCCAACGCCACAGTTGAAGAAATTAAATTTAACGCAATTGCGCCTAAAAGCGGCCAACCTAAAATACTTAAACTATTATTTTTAAAATAATCTAATAAATTAAAATCAGCGCCGACAAAAAATTCTATATGCGGATTTAAAAACTTAATCAAAGGATATAGAATAATAAGCGATAAAAGGCATGACAGAATAGTATAAATTATACTTTCGATAAGAAAAGGAGCTTTTATAAACGCATTGCCCGCGCCTACAAGTTTCATTATCGCAATTTCTTCTTTATGCGTGTATATAGCTATTTTAATTGTATAAAAAACAATCAAAATAGCGATAAAAGCAAGGATAATGCTTACTACCGCGCCTATTTGCTTTACTTTAGTTGTTATAAAAGAAATTCTTTCTATCGCTCGTTTATAATTATTAAAATCTGTTTCAGTATTTTGTATTTTTTCATTAAACTCGTTGCCGCTCAAAATATCTATAATGCTATTATATCCTTCCATATCTTTTGCTGTAATAATCAAAGACGCGCCTAAAGGATTTTCTTCTAATTCTTTTAAAATTTCTATTAACTTATTATTATCAAAATGCTTTATTTTAAAATTTTCAAAAGCTTGCTCGCGTGAAATATATTTTATATTTTTAGTCCATGGCAATGATAAAAGCTTAAACTGACTTTGTGTTATATCCTCTTCCGCAATATCCTGCTTAAAATAAACGCTAATATCAATTTTATCCTCTATAACTTTGATTGACTGCTTCGCCACAACATTAAATATCAGGAGAAAACTAATTGTTAAAAATGTTAATGTTAAAATAATGATCGTAGCAAAAGAAAGCCAAATATTTCTCCAAAAATTTTGAAATGCAAATTTTATGACGCGATAAAAAGAAATTAACATATTGATTAAATATTATCGATTTTTAATTTAAAATCAAAGAATATATTTCCCATTTTCTTGATCAGCGATAATATGTCCCTGATCCATAGTAATAACTCTCTTTCTCAACATATTTACAATTTCACGGTTATGCGTAACTAAAATAATCGTGGTGCCAAAATCGTTGATTTTTCTTAAAAGTTCTATAATTTCCCGCGTATTTATAGAATCTAAATTCCCAGTTGGTTCATCAGCGATTAAAATTTTAGGCTTATGCACTAAAGCGCGGGCTATTGCCACTCTTTGCTGTTCGCCTCCTGATAATTGACGCGGATAACGATTATATTTTTCCCGCAAACCAACAATTTTTAAAATCTGCGGAATAGTTGTATGTATTTTATTAGGAAGCGCGCCGCAAACATGCATTGCAAAAGCTATGTTTTCAAAAACTGTTTTATAAGGCAATAGTTTAAAATCCTGAAAAACCACTCCTATTTGTCGGCGTAAAGTTGGAATTTCGCGATTTTTTATATTCGTAATTTCCCAACCTCCAACTATAATTTTCCCTTTGCTCGGTTTTTCTTCAGCTATAAGCATCTTGAGCAAAGTAGTTTTCCCAGTCCCGCTCTGACCGACAATAGAAACAAATTCCTGCGGCTTAATATGCAAATTAACATCTTTTATCGCTTCTATATTCGGATTATATATTTTTGAAATGTTTTTTAAAATAATCATAATGTCTGTTGAATAATTTTTACAAAGTCGCAACCGAAAGATGGAAATTGCAGTAAAAAAGTTATTATGGGGCAAGTCTAATAACCGCTTTAATAAATTCTCTAAATAATGGATGAGGATTCAACGGACGAGACTTAAATTCAGGATGGAACTGAACTCCTACCATCCATGGATGATCTTTTACTTCAACAATTTCAACTAAATTCCTCTCAGGGTTGATTCCAGAAACATGCAAGCCGCTTTTTTCTAAAATTTCCCTGTATTTATTATTGAATTCATAGCGGTGTCTATGCCGTTCTGAAATTATATTGTTTTCTTTTCCCGTGTTTGAATATTTTTTAAAATATGCCTTATGCGCTAATGTCCCTTCTTTTATTTTGCAAGGACAAGCGCCAAGTCGCATAGTGCCACCATAATTTTTCTCTTTGATATTTTGCATTTGATCCCTCATAGTCGAAATAACTGGATGTTTAGTTTTTGGATTAAGTTCCGTTGAATTCGCATCATCCGTTTTTAATGCTCTTCTCGCGCACGCGATAGTTAAAATCTGCATCCCCAGACACAATCCGAAATAAGGAATCCTTTTTTCCCTTGCATAATCTGCCGCCATAATCATCCCTTCCGTTCCCCGTTTTCCAAATCCTCCCGGCACGATAATACCGTCAACCGCTTCCAGTTCTTTTAATTTAGTCGCATCTTTTTCAAACTCTTCAGAATCTATCCATTTAATTTCCGGTTTAAAATTATTATGCCATGCCGCGTGATATATGGACTCTATAACTGATAGATATGTGTCTCGGCACGACTTAAAATTAAAATATTTTCCCACAATGCCTATTTTAATTTCTTTTTTTATCAATTTTAATTTGTTGGAAAAATCCGTCCAGTCGCGCAAATCCCTTTTTTTTGCTTTCATTCCCATCCTTTTTAAAACCACCTCGCCAAAATTCTCTTTTTCAAAATTAACGGGCACATCATAAATTGAATACACATCAGGCGCTGAAATAATATGTTCTTTCGGCAAACTGCATACTGTGCTTATGGTATTTTTAATCGATTCGCTCACTGGTTTAGTTGCCCTGCATAATATAAAATCTGGCATTATGCCAGCCGAATTTAATGTTCTTATAGCGTATTGCGTTGGTTTTGATTTTTGTTCGCCCAAAAGACCGGGGGTGGGAAGATAACTTACTAAAATAAAATAAACATCTTTCGGATTCTTCATTTTCATCATTCGCGCCGCTTCCAAAAATAATAAAACCTGATATTCTCCGACGGTTCCGCCCAATTCGACAATGGTTATTTCCGCCTTATTTTTTTTCTGGCATAATTTAATCCTTCTTATAATTTCGTTAGGAATATCCGGCACCACCTCTACATCCTCGCCTCCGTATTCCAAATTTCTTTCTCTGTTGATTACTTCCTGATATACTTGCCCCGTAGTCAAATAATTATCACGAGTGCAAATCTGATCTGTAAATCTTTCATAATTACCCAAGTCCTGATCCGCCTCAACCCCATCTTCCCCGACAAATACTTCGCCATGTTCGGCTGGACGAATGGTTCCTGCGTCTATATTGACATACATATCGCATTTTATATTCGCGACTTTATATCCCTTTGATTGAATTATTTTTCCGATAGAAGCGGCGGCCACGCCTTTGCCGACCGAAGACATAACGCCGCCAGTAACAAAAATATATTTTGTGCTCATAATAAATTAATTTTTAAATAAAACCCTCCCTACAGATATATCTAAATTATACAATAAAAAAAATTGAACAGCAAATTATTAATTTTTCGCAAATATGGCAAGACATTTAAAAAATACGCTTCAGAAACTAATGCCTCCATCGTTACCTCAAATATAGCTTTCTTTTTGCTTTTAAAATTTCGCAATTCTTGGACTTCAATTTTGTAAATACTGCTTTGCAGGGAATCATTTTTTAGATCAATTTTTAAATTCACCTTTTTACTCCCGACATCATTAAAAATTAAATCCCGCTCAATGATTTTAATATTTACCGGCAATGTAAATGACGCGCCATCAGCAAAAAATGTTCCAACATCATCGCTCACCTTTCTTTCGCTCCCGCATTTAAATTATACTAATATTTACTTTTATCTCAATTATATATTCGTTTTACTCCATACTAATTTATTTTTTTCTCTATCAAATTCATAATAATCTTTAATAAATTCACCGCGTTCTAAATCATAATATTTAATTTCCACATTTCCGTTATTTAAATTAAAAGCATCCTCCCCAATATCAACATATAAATTACCCCCCTCTTCCCCATTCTGATAAATTATTGTTATTTTTTCTATCTTTTGCGATTCATTATTTACTTTAATAAAACTCAATAAATTGGGTCATACGCAATTTAACCAATAATATTTAGCCGTAAATTTTAGCAATCCTAAAAAGGAAAAACTTTTTATCTCTCACGCCTCTGACCAAGGATCGGAATCCTTTCAACTTTGCATTAAATGATTCTGCTGAAGCATTC
>JAZDNE010000136.1:0-2278 GCA_043800235.1 bacterium
TTGCGCTTCTAGCTCTTTCTGCGGGCGTTGAATCAAGATAATCCCATTGGCCAGCAGAAAATTCTTTTTCCCATTTATTTTTAGATACGTTTAGTTGAGGCATATTTAAGATAAATTTGTGAGGAATTTCACATAACGTTAAGTGTATGCGAAGTTTTTATTTCTCTTCCTTATTTTAATTATTAAGAAAAGAGAAATAAAAATTTGGGTGGAAAAAATTTGTACTCCTTCAGAATTATATTAACTCAAATTTTTGGAACCGCATATTCGGTGTTGTGCGATGTAGAAAAAATATTTATCTATTCCTTAATTTAAAAATTTATCCCAAGCAATTGTTCTGCCGGGGTAGGCTACATTTTTAAACAGCCATTCTTTGGCTATCCAATTTTGAACAGCAGATAATAATTTTTCGTCCAAGCCATTGGACAGCTCATTTTTTCTAACCCACAAAATTACCATTGCGTCATATTGCTCATTATCGGACGGCAAAACATAAACACACCCTAAACATTGGCTTTCGTCTAAGCTCATCATGGTATAGGCAAACGAGGAGAGTTCTTGGAACTCCTTTTGATGCCATCCTAAATCAATCAAATCTTGCTCAAAAGTTAAATCATCTTTTGGCCATGAACTATTCGGTCCAAAAACGCCTTTGAGGTGATCGACGCTTGTCATAACCGCGTCATAATCCTTGACAGCATCGTTAACAGTCAACATGCGTAGACGGAATTCATCGGTTTCCAATGTTTGGGGTGGGTTGAAATTGCTTGGGATAAATTTATTCATATTTGAGAGATAAATATTTTTTCTATTTCGTACAACGTTTCGGCATATCTGATGTTTGCCGTAGCGTAGCGGAGGCAAATATGGGTGGAGGCTTTTATATAAAAGCCGTAACCAGATATGCCGTGTTAGCTGATGTAATCTAAATTTTTATATTCCTTATTCTGTAATTATCTGGGGCTTTTTTATTTTTTCATTATTTTTCACATAATGTCTATAATAGCCGATAAAACCGCTAATCAAAAATACGCCCCCAGCGATAACTCCCATCGGCGAGAAGATAACTGCATTATACACCACAATCAAGGAAGTTCCACCCATCATCAATTTTCTCATCAGCCTGTTATCTTCCTGAAAATTGCCGATAATAAATATAATCAAGCCAATATAGATAATTAAATCGGTAGGATCTTTGTATGTGAAAAATAATGAAATCGTGTTTAACGCAATAAATATAAACAAGTATTTTTTATTCGTCGTAAAATAGCAAGTGATGAATCGAAGAACCGAAATTGAAACAATGACACCAGCCGCTGTTTTATTCAATAAAAAATAATGGGCGCTTATCAAGCTAGCCGAAACAATCAAGCACAAAAATGTATGCTCACGCTTTTTATATTGCAGACTCAGAAAATCAAAGCCCATTGCGATGAACATCGCAACTTGTGAAAGTATAAATGGAAGTGCTAAATCATGCATAGAAAAAATAAAAAAGCCCCAGATAATTATTATTAATAAAGATAAAAATTTTGATTATTTCAGCTAACGTTTACGCATCATCTGAAGTTTTCATCCCGATTTGGCAGGATAAACTTTTAATTTCAGGCAATGCTTTGTTTAACTATCTCCGCCTAAACCCTCATCGAACTAAGGGATGAAAATTTGGGTCGAAAAAATTTTTTACTCCTTATAAAATCTAATAATGAAAAATTTTGGAGCCAGATATGCGTTGTTATCGGATGTAATTAAAAGCCGTCGTCGAATTACGCTTTACTAAATTCTTTGGAAAGGACTTTGTCTAACCACGCAAAATTTCTTCCTTTTTTAAAGCCATTACTTTCATAAAACTTTATCGCTTTATCATCATCCATTAAGGCGCAGATATATTCACAATCTGTTGAATTGATTAAATCCAAGGCAGTAGTGAGTAATTTTTTGGCCACTCCTTTTTCACGAAGCTGAGGAAAAACATAAATATTTTCGATAATCGCTTTTTTGAAAACAGGGCTATTGTTTATTATGACAAACCCAGCTATTGCCTCATTTTCCTCAGCGATTAATAGCCAGTCAGTTTTGCTTTCAATACAATTCCGTAATATGTGTTTCGGCCAAAAAATTACGGTTTCATCGGACACAGCAAACTCATTCACGGTGCTACCAAGAGCATGGATTCTGTCGATATCTGCGATAATGGCTTTTCTAATTTTCATAAGCATGGAAAGGAAGAAATTTTGCCTTTGTTTTTTCTTCTAGGCTTTTAATTATTTCCGATAAC
>JAZDNE010000047.1:0-5957 GCA_043800235.1 bacterium
CCCTAAAAAAACTATGAGCAATTACCAGCGCAACTCATTCCAGCAGGTTCCGCCTTACAATCGGTTGTTGCCCCTAAACTTGTCATTGCCGCTTCCAAATCAAAACTTATGCAATAAGTGGTTCCATCTGAAACCCCATAAGTATAAGGATATGCTGTAGCTCCCACTGAAGGACCTGCGGGAACTTTTGACATATATTTAGTGCCAACTGGCACATCATCCCATCCAGCGTCTGCGCTTAAAGTGCTTCCCTCTCCTGCGCCCAAAGTAAGCACCGCATTTTCCGACGGATAAGCGCCCTTATCATTAAAATGTAATTCTAAAGCAGTTTGCAACTGTTTAACATCAGCAACTCTTTTAGCGTCTCGAGATTTTGCTCTCGCGCTATTTAAGGAAACTACCGCTAAAGTCGAAAGCAACCCAATAATGGCGATAACAACTAATAATTCAATTAAAGTAAAACCTTTATTGTTTTTCATTTAATTCACCCCCTTCCTTATTCAAAAAAAACAAATTACCAAAAATAATTTCTGATTTGTTTTTTTATTTTAATTATTATTTCAAAACTCTTATTGTTTTATTATATCATATTTTTTTTACTTTGAATACAAACTTTATCCACAGGAAAAAAAATTAAAAATTTGTTGCCATCTGATACATAGGCATAATAATTGCGGTAACAAGTCCGCCCACTGCGATTCCCATTAAGACCATAATTAACGGCTCTATTAAACTCACTAAATTGCTCACCATATTATCAACTTCTTTAGCGTAAAAATCGCTTATTTTTACTAAAATATCATCTAATTTTCCTGTTTCCTCGCCCATAACCATAAGCTGCGAAAGCATCCTCGGCACTGCTTTGCTTCGTAAAAAAACAGTCGCCACGGATTTCCCCGCTTCTACTTCTTTTTGCGTTTCTATAATTAAATTTCTATAAACTTCGTTTCCAACCACATTAGAGACCAATTCTAAACTTTGCGTGATTGAAACTCCTCCTTTTAAAAGTGTGGAAAAACTTCTAGCGAATCTTACAACCGTTATTTTTTGAAAAAGCGCGCCAAAAATAGGAAGTTTTATTTTTATATAA
This sequence comes from bacterium, assembly GCA_043800235.1. Lineage (GTDB taxonomy): Bacteria > Patescibacteriota > Patescibacteriia > JAZDEU01 > JAZDEU01 > JAZDNE01. The sequence continues at coordinate 1,091 of JAZDNE010000047.1, forward strand.
TCTAATTGTTTTTTTCCAAAAGAAGTCCTTGCGTAAAATTTAAAACCTGCAAATGCGACAAAAATTATAAGTATAACAATCCACCAAAAATTTTTTAAAAAATCGCTTGACCAAATCAATATTCGCGTTGTTAAAGGAAGAGCGCCGCCGGATTCTTTTAAAATATCCGTTAATTTTGGCACAACAAATATCATCATAACTATTCCAACAACGGCAAGTCCGCCTAATATAAAAATAGGATAAATCATCGCGCCCTTAATCTTGCTTGTCAAATCATAATCTTTTTCTTGCTGATCAGCTAAATAATTTAAAACCTCGTCCAACTTTCCCGATGTCTCTCCTGACTTTACCATACTGATATAAAACTGCCCGAAAACATTCTGATATTTAGCAAACGCCTTTGATAGTTTTTCCCCTCCTTCTATCTCATTTATAATTTCATTTATAATTTTTTGAAAATATTGGCTGTCAGTTTGTTCTTTTAAAACTCTCAATGCCTTTATAATAGGCAAATTGGCAGATACTAATACCGACAACTGCCTTGAAAAAATCACAAGCTCCTTTGTTTTTATTTTATTAAATACAGCAAAAACTTTGATCGTATTAAACACACTTTCTTTTTCTATGCTTAAAACTGAAAATCCTCTATCAACCAAAACATCCACGGCTATTTCTTCATTAGCCGCCTCAACTTTCCCAGAAACAGATGCCTGCTTCCTATTTAAAGCTTTATATTTAAAAATTGCCATTTTATTTTAATATAGCGACCGCAAAACAAAAACCCTAAAAATTTTGGTTGTAGGAACGAGGCATTGACTCGTTCCTACAACGAGAATTAAGGGACTTATGCCGAATGCTCCTTTAGTCATAAATTTCCAAATTTACCAGGCATAATTTTTCAAACAAATTTTGCGGTTTAGCCTAAGCTAAGAGAAATAAATTTTTTGGAAAATTTGACCGAAATATGGGAATTTAGGACAAAGAGGCACTCGGCGACAGTCCCTAACAGTATTTTTTCCCTATAGTTCCATTCTTGAGGATGGCAAGTGATGTATTATATTATTTTTATTTTAGCAGAATTTTTTTTAATTTAAAATATTGACAATGGCTTATTTTTGTGTCCATAAATTATTCTAATATATTGATAGTAAAATCATTATTTAAATAGCTCCTTGATGTCGTCCCATGTAAGCTTGCAGAAAAGATCTTTTGACTCGCCGACCAAATTATCAAATAAATATTTTTTCTTTTCTTTCAATTTCATTATCCTTTCCTCGATAGTTCCGCTGGTGATTAGTCGGTAAACATTAACAGAATTTTTCTGACCGATTCTATGGGTGCGATCGATCGCTTGATTCTCAACGCTCGGATTCCACCATGGATCAAAAATGATAACATTATCCGCGGAAGTCAAATTGAGTCCCGTGCCTCCGGCTTTTAAACTTATCAAGAAAACTTTTTTATCCTGGTTTTTATTAAAATCTTCAACCATCTCCTGCCGTTTGCGGGTTTTTCCCGATAGATAATTATATTTAATTTTGTTCTTTTCCAATTCTTCGGCTAAAATATCAAGCATCATAGTGAATTGGCTAAAAACCAAAACCTTTCGATTATTTCCAATGATCTCCTCCAAAAGTTCCGAAAACATATTCAGTTTCGCGGATTCGTATTTATCATAATGCTTATCTTTTAGAAGGAGTGCCGGATGATTGCAAACTTGCCTTAATTTCGTAAGTCCGGCTAAAATATGAATGCGAGACTTATTAAATCCTTTTTCTTTCACCGCCTCGAATACATTTTTTTTAACAGAGGCCAAAATTTCCTGATATAATAAATTTTGCGCCGGCTCAAGCTGGCAATTGCTTATTTGCTCAATTTTAGGTGGCAGCTCTTTCAATACCTCTCTCTTTGTCCTGCGAAGCATAAAGCATTCTATCTTTCTTTTCAAGTTCTCCAAAACATCAGCTCGGTTTTCTTTCATTATAGGTTTTTCAAATTTTTTAACAAATGCCTTGTTAGAACCCAAAAATCCCGGCATTAAAAAATCAAAAATAGACCAGATTTCCGCTACTGTGTTTTCCAAAGGAGTGCCAGTTAAAGCAAGCCTGAAATCAGCGTCTATTTTTTTAACGATTTGCGCGTTTTTCGTGGCGTGGTTTTTAATAAACTGCGCTTCGTCCAAAATACAATAATTAAATTTTATCCCCGCCTCTTTATACGATTCATTGTCTTTTTTCATCGTCGCGTATCCGGTTATAATAAGATCATATTTTTGAACATTCTTAATCTGTTCCATCCTTTCCGCGGGTGTACCGTCAATTACCATAATTTTAAGTTTGGGAGTGAATTTTTCCGCCTCCGATTTCCAATTATAAAGAAGTGTCTTTGGACATATCACAACCGATGGTTTGCCTTTTATTTTTTCCTTATCCAAAAGAACGAGCGATTGCAAAGTTTTTCCAAGCCCCATATCATCCGCCAAAATTCCGGCAAATCTGTATTTCCTTAAAAAATACAACCAATTAATTCCCTCTTTCTGATAGCGTCGCAAAATTTTATTGAATTTTTGAGGCACTTTAACCTTTTCCACAGGCGCGCCGCTTTGAGCTTCTTTTATAAAAGATTTAAAACTTTCCTCAACTTTCGCGTTATAATATTTTGAATTTGTAAAAACATACTCCAATTCCGCGGCATGGTATAATTTTCCCTCGAATCCGCCGTTTTCTCTCGAGTAAAAACTCTCAAGCATCATAACAAATTTTTCCAGTTCCTCAAAATTAGTTATTTTAAGCATCTTGCCCGCGGATGTCTTTAAAAAGCTTTTCTTATCCGCGACATATCTTTTTAAATCGTCGATGCTTATTTTGTCATCCCCGCAATAGCATTTTGCGTCAAACCATAACCAATCATTATCCGCGTTCAAATCAACCTCAAAATCAGCCTTAAAATCTCCAAGCGAAAAATTAAATTTATCCCGCGAAAAAATTATTTTATAATTATTATTTTTCGCTATTGCCTCTAAATGCGGCCAATTAGCCTCATAAAAAGAAAAAACCGCATCCTCTCCTTTTCGCTTGCATTTAACCGTTTTTGAAAAACCAGCGCATTCTTTATCGTAAAAACTTTTATATAATTCAATTTCCTTGTTTTCTTCCAATGAAATGTAAAAAATATTTTCATCATCGATATGCATCACATACTTTTTTTGATGTTTATATTCACGCCGTTTAAAAGTATTTTTTGCTGTTTTCATCTTCGCGCAATAAACCGTTTCAGCCACATTTTGAAAAATAAATCCATAATCGATAACAGGTTTAATTTCCAGCGAAACTTCTTTTTCATCAAAATCCACTATTACGCAAGGTTCTGATTTGTCAAATTTTAAAATATTGTAATTCTGCTCCAAATCAGTTTTTAAGTCAAAATATTTTTTCCCATCTTCTATAATTTTATTCAAATCGATTATCTCTTCTTCGGATAATTCAATTTCGACAACTGGTTCTCGGCAATACTCATTTTTTTCTATAATTCTTAAAATAATGGCGGCGAAATTTCTCGAAATTTCATATATAAAAATGTCGCAGTTATTTATAAAAACCATAAACTCTCCTCCGATAAAAATCTTTTTATTGTCGCTATATCGCTTAATTTTATATTCATCGTCTAATTTAAAAATGAAATTATGCTCTATATAATTTTCATAAGCTAAATTTTCGCGTTTTTTCAAAATAAGTTGCGCTTTTGGCTTAATATGGTTATCCACGATATTTAATTTTTTTGGGTTAAAATATGATCCTTCGCGAAATACTGGGATCCCCGATTTTTTAATCATTAAAAATAATTTTCCGTAATCAAAATTTTTCTTTTTTATCCAATCTGTTTTATTATACATTCGCATCAATTCAAAAAGTTTTTTTTGTTCCTCGGTTAATTCAAAAGTTCCGTTTAAAAATTTGCTTGGAGAGATTTCCGCATATCGATTATTTTTGCCATAAATTTTTATTTCAAAATAAGAATAATTGAAATTTATAATAATTTTATATTTTTCAGACTCAAATTTTTTTATAATAGTTTCCCCCTCATTTTTAAGAGGCGTGATTTTATTTTTACATATTTCTTCCATTAACGAATTAAAAACATAAGGAGGAAAATTTTTTGTGTCAATTCCCATTTCTTCAAGAGTTTTTTTTAATAATTTTTCCACTCCCAATTTCTCAAATCCCCCTTCAACTGTTTTTGAATGATCTTGAATTTTATCAATTTCAAATTTTTCTGTTTCTATCCGTTTGACTGATGTTATTTTTCCGCTATTTATATAAATTATTAACCCGCTTTTAGAATCGCGCGTATCTTTTATATCCGTCCCTGATTTATCCATAAATTCATCAAACAAATCAATAAATTTTAATCCTAAAGCCGCCAAATGCTTGCAATCATTGCCGTAAGGACAATCGCAAGTTAAATTTTTAAAATTATACAGCTTTAAATCGAACTCAAATGAGCAAAAATAATAATCGCTTCCTTCAACCTCTCCTTGTATATAAAGAATATTTTTTCCTTTATCAAGCGCTTTTATTTTTTTAACATTTCTATTCCTATAATACCCTCTTCCGCGCTCAAATATATGCGACAAAAATTTCCTTTTCAGTTCTTGAGTTAGCTTATTTTTAAGTATTTTCATATAAATACTTTATCAAGAAAATAAAAAGATAACAAGGCTACAAGCATTATATAGTGGTCGTATTTCAAATTATACCTGATTATTCTATGTGTCATCCCGCGCTTGATGCGGGATCCAGAATAAATCAGTTGGTATTATTTCTCTTAATTAAACCTTTATAGCTACAAATTCAAAGTCTTTAATCCT
>JAZDNE010000055.1:0-13914 GCA_043800235.1 bacterium
ATGCGGGATCCAGAATAAATCAGTTGGTATTATTTCTCTTAATTAAACCTTTATAGCTACAAATTCAAAGTCTTTAATCCTGGATTCCGTGTCAAGCACGGAATGACAAGCAGGGTACAATTTAAAGTAATACCACTATATTTCAAGAAGTCTATCGTTTAATAAGTCGATATAATTGTAATCAACTGTTGGAATTATATCTTTTGCTGCAAAAAATGATTTGACCCCATTTTGATTTGTAAAGCCAAGTTTTTCTCTATACTCCTTGAAGTATTTTGTATCGATTGTTGTCATATTGTTTCCCATAAAGGGACTGTCGCCGAATGCCTCTTTGTCCTAAATTCCCATATTTCGGTCAAATTTTCCAAAAAATTTCTTGGCTTAGCTTAGGCTAAACCGCAAAATTTGTTTGAAAAATTATGCCTCGAAATCTGGAAATTTATGACTAAAGGAGCATTCGGCGACAGCCCCATAAAACAACAAAACAAAATTATAGCTTGTCGTGCCTTTAGTCTCGTCTCCTAATAAGGAAAGGATAGGTGAACACAAAAAAAACTCTCAAATGTATCCGAGAGTTTTTTGATTCGTGATTCGTGAAAATCAGTTAGTAATTTGTGGTAATTTGTTTCTATTTAGTTTCTTGGCAGAGTTTCCCAAAGAATATTGAAAGCAAGTTTTTGGAGATCAGCCAATTCTTTTGATTCTATAATAATCGCCATTTTTTCTTTCCATGAAGCGATAAGCATTTTATTATTGTAAATGTTTACCTCCGGAGAGAACGACATCTTTTCTTCCGGCAGAAATCTTGTGTCGCGCATTTCTTCTTGGTTAACTTTTACTCGTTCAACTGATAATTTATTGCGCGGGATTATGGCGCGGATAAATATTTTTTTCGCGGATCTTCTCTTAAAATATTCAGGAAAAAAGTTTGGCAAACCTTCGTACATTGTTTCCAAATTTGCGAAAGCTAAAATAATTTCTTTTGAAGTTAAAGTATCTTCGTATGCCTCTCTCATTCCTTTTTCTCCTTCAAAGAATTGAACGCGAGGTTTTGTGGACGCGATATTTTCAAGAGACATAAGTTGCGGGAGCAATTCTTTGACTTTTTTCTTTTGCCGTTCGATAATTTTCATCTTTTCTTCTTTTTCTCTGTCCAAATAAGTTATAAGTCTTTCAGGCTCCAACGCGTTAAAAAATGTGTTGGAGCCTTTTTTGTATTTGCTGATCAATCCCTTTTGCATCAGGGATTCCATTAAATCATAAACAGTCGTGCGGTTAAGATTGGTTTTTTTTGAAATTTCTATTGCTTTTGCGGAGCCTAATTCAAGCAACGCCATATATACAAATGTTTCTTTTTCTGAAAAATTTAGGGATTGTAGAAGGGAATTTAGCATACTTTTTAGTCCCTCCATTTAGTAAAGGGAGGTTAGGAGGGATTTTTAAGCTAATGTTGTGGAAAATATTTCGACGACAAATTTGTTTAAAACAAAAGCAAAAAGGTTAATATTTTATATTGTTATTATACACCCTTCCACTATTTTTGTCAAATTATGATACAATGCGATATTAAATGAAAACAAAATCATTTAATAAAAAATGAACATTGAAAAATAAAGATTAAAAGGAGGAAGGGAAAATGAGTAAGGACAATAAAAAGGAAAATATAATTATCACAGGTAAGCCTGAACAATGGGAATCATTAAAATCAATTTCGCCAGAATATTTACGAATCGAGATGAAGACTTCTTATAAAAAAATTACAGCAACTGCTTCATTTTTTGCAGAAGGCTCTCTAATGCTGGAAGAAGTGATAGGAGGCGGAGGCTTAAGAGTATATGTTCGTCAAAGGGAAGACGGCACTATTGATATGATATTACACAGGGCGCCGGTAAATGGATTCATGTGGATGCATTTCGAAAATCCTGCAATATCTTCGAAAGAATTGCCGGTCATTGCTATGGTTGACCCATGCCATAAGTGTCAGGAGTTAATTGATCCAATTGCTTCCCCCGATTCTTACCAATACCTATTAGAAAGTTATGAAACTGCCAAAAAATTTTTAGCTGAAAAAAGAGATAAGGAAGTCGAGAAAGATGAAAGAAAGGAATTAAAAGATAATGAATGCTTTATTTATAAGAGAGGTTTCCCCGATTTGTTAAATGGGAATACGATGAGAAAAAAGTTAGAAGAATGGGGATTTGATATCATTGAAAGAGAAGGTTGTTTTTTAAAAGCTAATCTTCCCGCTGAGTGGACTAAAGAAGAAACTTATACTGGGGAACATATGCTATTGAAAGATTCTGAAGGGGTTGTGCGCGTTGAAATGAAAGATTTTTATGGGTGGAAAGTGCTTTTGTATGATAAAAAAGGGAAATGTATAACTTAGAATTTAGAGGAGAAATAAAATGGATGGAAATTTAAATAATAAAGAATGCCTTATTTCTAAATTTTTCAATAATTATAGTAGTGTAGAAATTAGAGAAAAATTAGAAGCATTGGGATTTATCATTATTGAAGAGAAAGAGATTGACTTTAAAGTTAAGCTTCCCGAGGGTTGGGATAGGGAATATGGTAGAAATCAGTACCATCAGAAGTTTAAGGACTTCGATGGAATAGTAAGATTTGAAATAACTTGGTATTTTGGCTGGGTTATATTGCAATATAATAAAAAAATGGGGGAGAGAGAAATAAAACTTCTGTCCACCAAAAAAGAAACGCCTCAAGGGGTAGCTTACTACGTACTAACCTTGATTAAAAGTTAGGAAAGAAAAGGAGATAAAAATGAAAAGAATATTAGTAATTGAAGACGATCCGAAACATTTAGACGATGCCAAAAATTTTTTTGAGAATGAAGATGTTAAGGTAACCTATGTATCCAATTATAATGATGCTATAGTAGTAATGTTAAAATGGGATGCGAAGAATTTTAAATATGTAAAAGGCGATGTTGATGGTGTAATTTCAGATATATATTTTCCTCTTACCGATGATGAACAATGGAACCAGCCGGAACCAATAGGAGTAAGAGTTGCTGTTGAGTTAACACAAGTAGGAATTCCCTTTGTGTTGAATACTGCTGGATATCATCATGGAAGAAAGTATGAGTGGATCGGTCAATTTGCGAGAGGTCAGAGATGGACATTGATTGATAATAGTGGTGATCATGAAAAAGAGGCTAAATCTAAAAATTGGAAGGAAGCCTATAGTAGTATTTTAAAAAAATTATAGTTCTTTTTTAAAAAGGGTTCAATCAGCCTATCGGATGAGAATGCAAATGCATTTATCTCCGGTAGGCTTTTTTATTTCATTTCTTCCAGAATTTTTTGCTTTAATTTTGAAAACTTATGTTCTGAAATCGAAAGCTTGTCAACTTTATTTAGTGAGGCTAATATTTTTTTAGTTAAGTTATTAACGGGACTATACATGAACGGGACTAATACATACTATTGACATTTTGCTTAAATAGTGTATAATTATATTAGTTTATTCTATGGAATAAACATATAAAAAATTTGTAAGTGTTCTTAAATTCGATTTTTTCCGCATGAAAATAAGTAGTTTTTAGCCATAATCGGTTAGATATCGTACAGTGCGAGGATAAATCAATAAAGAAGTGAGGTCGATCTTACAAGAAGTATTAAATTTTTTCGCGTAATTAAAATTATGCTTTATTTGAAATAATAATCAGGCAAATAAAAACGCGAGGAATAGTTTAATTAGTATGGCTAAAAAATTATTTGTTGGCGGTATTTCTTGGGATACTACTGAAGAAAGTTTAAAAGATGCTTTTGCAAGAGCTGGAGAAGTTATTTCAGCATCTATTATTAAAGATAGAATGTCAGGACGATCAAAAGGTTTTGCATTTGTTGAAATGGCAAATGATGACGAAGCTGATACAGCTATTTCCATGTGGAATGGAAAAGAGCTTGACGGCAGAACATTGACTGTTAATGAGGCTCGTCCAATGCAACCTCGAAGCAATGATCGAAGCAATGATCGAAGAGGAGGCAGACAAAACAGATGGTAATATAAGTTTACTTTCTGATATAAATAAAAAACATCCGCCAAATTGGCGGGTGTTTTTTATTAGAATGACGCGGAGTTTTATTTGTCGACACCTCTAAACAGTTTACACAAATGTTACGCTTGCGACTTTATCATTATTTTCGCGGAAGCGCATTAGGTGGACGCCTTGCGTATCGCGTCCGGTTGAGTTAATAGATTTTAGAGGAAGTCTTATGACTTGTCCTTTAATTGATATAATAATAAGATCGTCTTCAAGGCTTTTATTGTTGATAACAAAACTTGCGACAATTTGTCCTGTTTTTGATGTGATTTTTGCGGTTTTAATACCTGAACCTCCTCGACCTTGAATTTTATAATTTTTAAGATTTGTCCGTTTTCCAAATCCATTTTCCATAACTACCGCAAGATCAAAATGCATGTCGTTCAAAGCAGGACTTATTACATCCATACCAACAACTCTATCATTTCTTTTTAGTTTTATCGCTCTTACGCCAGAAGCGTTCCGTCCCATATGGCGAACATTTTTTTCTTTAAATCTTATTGATTGCCCGCCGGAGGTTACAAGAATCAACTCATCTTCTCCAGTTGTCGCCTTTACCCATTCAAGAGAGTCGGCTTCTTTTATTTTTATGGCAATTAGTCCGTTGCTTCTAATATTGGCAAAGTCTGAAATTATTACTTTTTTAATTGTGCCAAGCGCGGTGACCATTGCTATGAATTTATATTCCGCCAAATCAGCTAATGGCATAACTGACGAGACAAATTCTCCTTGCGCGAGATTTAAAAAATTTATAATCGCTTGACCTTTGGCTGTGCGCGACGCGGAAGGAATGTCATAGCCTTTCATTTTATAAACGCGTCCGCGCGTTGTGAAAAATAATATATCTGAATGGGTTGTCGCGGTGAAGAAGTGTTCGACTATATCTTCTTCTTTTGTTGTAAGTCCGATTACTCCTTTGCCGCCTCTTGCTTGCGATTTAAAAGTTTCCGGGGGAAGTCTTTTTATGTAACCAGATTTTGTTATAACCGCGACTATGGACTCATCAGGGACAAGATCTTCTTGAGAAAAGTCTCCTACCGCATGAGGGATTATTTGTGTTTTTCTCTTGTCGCCATATTTTTCTTTTAGTTCATTAAGTTCATTTTGAATAATTCCTAATATTTTTGTAGGAGAGGCGAGTATTTCTTCTAATTCTGTAATTAGTTTTTTCTTTTCTTTAAGTTCTTCCTCAATTTTTAATCGTTCAAGATTAGCAAGATTCTGCAGTTTCATTTCTAAAATAGCAATTGATTGCCGTTCTGAAAGGTTAAAGCGTTTTATTAAATTAATTTTTGCTTCCTCTTTATCTTTTGATTTTTTAATTGTTTCTATTACGCGGTCAATATTATCTAAAGCTATTTTTAATCCTTCTAAAATATGCGCGCGATCTTTAGCTTTGGCAAGTTCATATTCAGTCCTTCGTCGAACGACTATTTTTCTATGTTTAAGGTATTCCTCCAGAATCATTTTTAAAGTAAGGACGCGCGGTTGAATTCCGTCAATGAGCGCCAACATATTCATATGAAAGCTTGTTTGGAGCTGGGTTAACTTAAAAAGTTTGTTTAATATTTTTTTTGGGTAAGTATCTTTTTTTAATTCAATTACCACTCTCACGCCTTCTTTATTAGATTCATCTCGAAGATCTTTTATTCCCTCAATTTTTTTGTCTTTAACTAATTCCGCCATTTTTTCCAAAAGCATTGCTTTATTGACTTGATATGGAATTTCGGAGACGATTATTTTGAATTGCCCATTTTTTTCTTCATAAATATCCGTTTTAGCTCTTATGACAACGCCGCCTTTGCCTGTAGCGTAAGCTTGCATTATATCTGTTGTATTATAAATAATTCCTCCAGTGGGGAAATCAGGTCCTTTGATATTTTTCATTAAGTCTTCAATGGAGCAATTTGGGTTTTTAATAAGACACATTATTCCATCGCATAACTCTATTAAATTATGAGGAGGAATATTTGTCGCCATTCCGACAGCTATTCCCATCGTCCCATTTAAAAGAAGCTGCGGGAGTTTTGCTGGAAAAACCGCAGGCTCTTTATGCGATCCGTCATAATTAGGGGTAAAGTTTACAGTATCTTTGTCGATATCAAATAATAATTCTTCCGCGATAGTTGAAAGTTTCGCTTCTGTATATCTCATTGCCGCGGCGGAATCTCCGTCCATTGATCCGAAATTTCCTTGTCCATTAACGAGCATATATCTCATTGAGAAAAATTGCGCCATTCTTACCATCGAATCATACACAGCGACATCGCCATGAGGATGATATTTTCCTAAAACTTCTCCGACGACTGTCGCGGATTTTCTAAATTTCACATTAGCGCGCAATCCGATCGACCACATCGCGTACAAAATCCTTCTATGCACTGGTTTTAATCCATCTCGAACATCAGGAAGCGCGCGACTTACGATAACAGACATAGCATAATCTAAATAAGATGTTTGCATCTCTCCTCCGATGTTTGTTTCTTCAAGTTTTCCTGTATTATCTATAAGTTTTTCTTGGTTCATATAGTTGTTCGCGCAAAGATATTAGTTAAAACAACAAACATAGTCAACTTATAAAATTTTGTTTTGAGCATTTTTATAAGAAAGCTATTTAGCGGTATTCGTTAATTTTTCTTTCAATTTTTTTATATTTTCTTGAGATATGTCGATATTTTCACTCGCGTTCGAAGTTTCTTTGATAGCATCCGCGTTATCAATTTCAAGCGTTTCATTGGATTTAAATGGCTCGTTATTTTTTACTTCAGAAAGTTTTTTTTGGAATTCTTCCATTGATTTTTCAAAATTTTCTTTTATTTCTTCCCACTCGTCCTCTTTTTCTGTCTGTTTCAAGGATAATTTTTCTAATAAGATGTTATATTTTAAAAATATTGTCCAGACAAAAATTATAACTATCATAAATAATCCGACAATCGCCCACATCAAGTTTAATCTTTCCTTTTTTGTTTTTTTTTCAATCCATTTAATAGGCGAAGTTAGAACACATTTTTTTTTATTCGCTAATTTATCTTTTGCGTTAGTATTTTTCGCGTTATCATAAATTTCAGGATCAAGTATTACTGGAATAATTTCGTTATTCTGTTGTTCTTCGGAATATTTAATATTATTCGCAACGCTGTCAAGCGATTTATTTTTTTTTTGGTTAGCGCCAAAAATTTTAATAGGTATATTGAATTCTTTGTGTTGTCGGTTTTTCATAATTTTGTATAATTCAATTTGCCAGTTTTATCCCATAACAACTACCTGCATTGTTCCTTGCGGCAAATCTTTTTTAGAAATTTTTAGTTTATTTTCAATTTCTGTTTTTGATACGCCCATTTCTTTAAGAAATGGGTCAACAGTATCTATATCTAAATCAATTCCTTTAACTTTATAATGCATTGGTATTGCTATCCTTGGTTCTATTCGGCTTATGATCTCATTAGCTTCTTTTGCGTTTATTGTATATATCCCGCCAACAGGTATTAGTAAAATGTCTATTCCCTCAAGTTTTTCAAGAACAGCGTTATTTGGAATATGTCCGATATCTCCAAGGTGGGCGATGCTTATTCCGTCCAATTCTATCCTGAATATTGTATTTTCTCCGCGTTCGGCGCCCATTTTTTTATCATGAAAAGAAGGTATTCCATATATTAAAACTCCTTTTATTTCGTATTCGCCAGGAATATTTACAATAAAGGGATTATTAGTAATTCCTTTTATGTCTGAGATGTTGTTATGGTCATTATGAGAATGACTTACGGTTATGATGTCGGCGTTCATTTTAGGAACTTTAAGTCCGATAGATTTATCAAAGGGATCCATAATTAAAACAGCGGGAGTTTCTTTCCCTTCTAATTTAAAGCAAGAATGTCCAAGATAATTAATTATCATAGTTTTATAAAATTACTATGGGGCTGTCGTCCATATTTTTTAATCAGCAATAATTATTTCAATAGATCTTTCCATTTTTGGCAATCTATCCCACCACGAAGGGACAAGGCTTATTTCAACATCTTTTATTTCTTTGAATGTTTTTAAATAGGCTATTGCCGCAGATTTTTCTAAGCCTGTAATTAAATCTTTATCCAAAATTTCATTATCAAAATTTATTATTGATTTTCCAGCAAGCATTACGCGTAAATTTGCCGTATTTGTTTCCATATTGTATTTTTCAATAACATAAACCAAGTTTTCTTTTTCAACATTAGCAAGACATTTTCCTTGCGAGAGCGTATTTTCTAAATTTGTTTTTGCGATTTGAAAAAGTTCATTTTCGTCAAATAATACCGCGACGAATTTCGCTTTAATTTTCATACTAAAGCTATCAACTTTTTCTCCTTCTTTTTTGTCTATCGCAAAATTTATAAGTTCTTTAACAACACCCTTTGATAACACTTTTTCTTCAGACTTTATATCGGCGGCAAATTCTATTAAAGATTTTTTAAACAATTCATCTAAAGCTTTTTCTTTCGCGTCCTCGATGTCTTCATTGGTAATTATTTTAATTTTCTTTGTATCTGTCGCAATAGGATTTTTAATTTCACCATAAATTTCTTTTTGTCTCTCTGCGTTAAGTCCTGGAATTAAGAGTTTTCCTGCAATGGGAGCGGTTATTTTTGAGGAGGCATCCGCATAAATTTCCGCGTTAATTTCACTTTTTGCCGGTATAGTAACCATTTTTTTTAGTCTGAATAAAATCCCGTTTTCTGTTAGGAATCTGGTTGTTGCTATTAAGGGTTGCGGGCGGGAACTTTTATTGATAATAGAAATAGTCCCTTCAATATTATTTAAAGATTCTTCAATTTCTCCTTTTGTTTGAAAGTTAAAGGTATCTTCAAGGGTAGTTTGTAAAAGCCTCCCCTTTAATTGGTTTTGACCATTAGGAACAGGTTTAATATCCGCGATAAACTCAGTTTTTATTATTTCATAATTCGGCAGGATTTTTATTAAAGCTTTTCTATATGAAAAATAAAAAATGATAATGAAAAAAAGGATACTTACGGTAAAAAAAGATAAAGCTATTTTTTTATATAATGAATAATAGACATTTATAGCAGATTTTTTTTTAGACATACAAAAATAATATAAATTTACAAATGGAAATTAAAATGTTGTTTTTTTCAATGGGACTGTCGCCAAATGCTCCTTTAGTCATAAATTTCCAGATTTCGAGGCATAATTTTTCAAACAAATTTTGCGGTTTAGCCTAAGCTCAGCCAAAAGATTTTTTGGAAAATTTGACCGAAATATGGGAATTTAGGACAAAGAGGCATTCGGCGACAGTCCCTAATTAGTAAAATCCCCAAATTTAAGAGATTCCTCCCCCGCGATAAATGCGGGGTCGGAATGACAAAAATCACCAGCCCCTGAATATTCGCGTAATTTTTCATTTTTAATTTTTCAAGGAGGCCACGAGCGGATTCGAACCGCTGAAATGGCAGTTTTGCAAACTGCTGCCTTACCACTTGGCTACATGGCCATTTTCAAAAAAATAAAAAACAGCATACAATCAAAAAAATCTTATTTTAACTATATTACCCTATCTTTAAGCAAAAATCAAGAAAATTATATTTTTCTCCTAACCATACTCATTACCGGGATATATTTGCCAATTTTTATAAATATAATATTCCCTTGCCCCCCATGCGCTTCTTTTATTTCTTTTTCTGTTTTCGCGTCAAACATTTTTTCAATTTTTATCTTTATATTTTCTCCTCTCGGAACAACAATCTCAATCTCATCGCCAACATATAACGCATTATGCGCTTTGATATAAACTGCCCTTCCAAGCAACTTTGAACTTTGACTTTTTAACTTTAAACTTTCCACAACTTCTCCCGCAAACTGCCATTCGCATTCTTCATGAGATCTTTCTAAATTATGTTCGCATTTTTCTTCGCCAAATAAAAATCCTGTTGTATATCCTCTGTTAGTTATCTTTTGAATTTCCTCTTTCCATCCATTCGGCGGAACATATCGCCTCCGCGCGGATGACATCCTGATTTTACAATTTATTTTATCAATTCCATCCCGATATAACTTAGTTATCGCCGCCGCATAATACGCGCTTTTAGTCCTGCCTTCAATTTTAAAAGATGATATTCCCGCTTTATATAATTTATCCAAATGCTCAATAAGACATAAATCTTTAGAATTAAAAATATATGTTCCATGTTTATATTCTTTAATTGCCATTTCTTCTCCATTTTCTTCTTTTTTATTAGTCTCCTTTAAAAAAACACCATGCGTAAGATCATACTCCCATCTGCACGGCTGGGCGCATTCCCCCAAATTAGCGCTCCGTCCAGAAATCCACTTGCTTAATATGCACCTGCCTGAATATGCCATACACATCGCTCCATGAACAAAATATTCTAATTCCAATTTCGGAAGTTTTTTATGAATTTCAAAAATTTCATTCAAAGCAATCTCGCGCGCCAAAACAATTCTTTTAACCCCTTGTTCCTGCCAAAATTTTGCCGCTTGCCAATTTACGCAATTTGCCTGCGTTGATAAATGAATTTCTATTTTTGGAGCGATTTTCCGCGCTATCTTCAAAATTCCAGGATCGGAAATAATCAAACCATCAACCCCAATATCCGCATATTTTCTTATAGCCATTTCCGCTTTTTTAAGATGTCTATTATGCGGATAAATATTTAATGTCGCATAAATTTTTTTCCTCCGCTTATGAGCGTATTCAACCCCTTCTTTAATTTTTGAAAATGTAAAATCATTTATTCTCGCGCGCAAACTAAACTCAGGAACGCCAGCATAAACAGCATCCGCTCCAAATTCAAAAGCTATCTTTAATTTTTCTAATGTTCCCGCAGGAGATATCAATTCTATTTTATTCATATACTTAGACTATAGAAGAATAGCATCTTACAAGCTATTTTTTATCATTTCGACCGTATGAAAAAATCCATTGAATTTAGAAATTAACTAATCTAAGCGATTTCTCACCCCGCCTTGCGGAGTTCGAAATGACAAAAAACATTTTTCTACACCTCAAATTATATTACCAGATAATGGAAAAAATTGGAAATTCGCCTGCGGAATTTAGAAAAAATTTTTAATAAAAATAATTATGCTTTACAAACTGCTTAATCAATACTACGGTTTCTCATCTTTTCGTCTTGGTCAGGAAGAAATAATACAAGATATTATGAATGGCAAAAATGTTATCGGAATTATGCCTACCGGCGGAGGAAAATCTTTATGTTTCCAGCTGCCCGCTTTAATTCTTGATGGGATAACAATAGTAATATCTCCTCTTATAGCTCTAATGAAAGATCAAGTTGATCGATTAGAAAAAAACAATATCCCCGCCACTTTTATAAACAGTTCCATCTCTATAAACGAGATGCAAAAAAGACTTGAAGATGTAAATAAAAAAAAATACAAATTATTATACATAGCGCCTGAACGATTTTACAATCGCGAATTTATCGAGCAATTAAAAAACATAAAAGTCTCGCTTTTCGCCATTGACGAGGCGCACTGCATTTCCGAATGGGGGCATGATTTTCGTCCAAGTTATACGCGGCTTCAAAATGCCATAAGCATGCTTGGCAATCCTCCTGTCCTTGCGTTAACCGCTACAGCGACTGCCGAAGTGCGCGTTGATATACAAAAACAGCTTGCGATTCCTGACGCTTGTTTTCATATAACAGGTTTTGACCGTCCGAATTTGCGTTATTATACTATGAAATGCGGAGATAGAGAAAAAATGGAAAACATTTTAAATTATACTAAAAAAAATAATGGACCTGGAATTATTTATATGGGAACGCGTCAAAAAGTAGATGGAATGGTTAATTTTTTAGAAGATTGCGGAATATCGGCTTATGGATATCATGCTGGCGTAGAACAAGAAGAACGAAAACGGATTCAAGAAAATTTTATGGATGAACGAAAAAAAATTATTGTCGCGACTAATGCTTTCGGACTTGGGATTGATAAACAGAATATTAGATTTGTTATACATTTTGATATGCCCGGAACATTGGAAAACTACTATCAAGAATCAGGCAGAGCCGGAAGAGACGGCAATCCGGCGGAATGCATTTTATTCTATAGTCCGCAAGATAGATTTCTTCGCGAATTTTTTCTGCAAGGCGAAAATCCCTCTTCTGAAATTATTAAAGAAATTTATTCAATCCTATTAAGAGAGCCGCAAGATACAATCCTTTTCACATATAAAGAAATAACCAAGCAATTATCTGAAAATGTTCCTGAAATGGCGATTTCTGGCGTTATGAAAATTTTTGAAAAATACGGGCTGATTGAACGACCGGAAGAACGGAGCATTAACGGTTATTTAAGATTTTTAAAACCTGAAAAAGAAATAAGGGAAATAATTGGATCAAAAGCGAAAATTCAACAAAAACTAATCGATTATTTAATTTCAACATATGCCGGCGAGCTTGAGGAAGGAGTAAATCTTAATATTGATGAAATTTTACGCGTCGCGCAAATAAAAAGAGACGCAATATCTCGTATGATGAAAAAACTTTCCGATATAGCGGCTGTAAAATACGACCCTCCTTTTCGCGGAAGCGAAATAAGGCTTTTGCGACGCGTCATCCCAAACGAACTTTCAAAAATAATCGATTTTAAATCGCTTGAAGAAAAGAAAAATAGAAGTTTTTCAAAACTTGATATTATGGAAAATTACATTTACCATCCCGGATGCCGCCGAAAATATATACTTGATTATTTCGGCGAACATCATCCTAAAAATTGCGGGAATTGCGATAATTGTCTTGCGCTATAATTAGGTTGCCAAAAAATGCCGTTATCCGTCATTTTGAGCTGAAGTCCCATAATCATCCCAAAAGAAAAAGAGGCAAAGACTTTAAATTTTTTAAAGCTTTGCCTCTTTTAACTGTTGCCGAATGCGCTTTTTTACAAAATTCTGAAAATTTTCAGGCTTTATTAAGCCAAAAAAATTTTCAAAAATTGTAAATTTTGCTATTCAGCGACAGTCACTATTTAGCTCGGAGTTGAGTCAGCGCAACACAATCAAAAACCGCGCCAATCAACTCCGAATACCCGAATGGCTTAAACAAAACCATATCAGGGCATTGTTCATAAGCGACTAATTCACTTCTTACTTCCTCTGACGGAGCAGCCGTCATCAGAATAGTTGCGCCATCAAATCCCCCTTTCCGAAGTCGCTGGATTAGCTCCAATCCGCTAATTCCCGGCATTTTCTTGTCTGTCACAAGGATATTAAAATCCTGCGGGGAAGCAAGAAGAGCCTCTTCCCCACTGCAACAAGTGCGCACCTCGTATAGAGGCGCTAAAATCCGCAACACCGCGTCGCGGATTATACTTTCATCGTCTACTACTAAAACTTTTGCTTTCCCCATTTTTTTTCTCCTAATGCACCGCAAGCCATACTGGCTTTACAGCGCGGGAAAGATTCACTACTTTTACCCGCAAAGATTTAATCTGCGGGATTTCTCTATCTGTGATAACTACAATTCCATACTCCCAAGAAAATTCCTTGGAAGCATAAAACGCACATTCCGCCTGCAGATGCGTTAAACTGTCGCAAATAATCATATCAGCCTCAGTCTCCGCGTACAGCTCCGCAATCGCTTCCGCCTCTTTTTCAAAATCAGGCTCAACAAAAACAAAAACTTTTTTTCTCATATCCCCCCCCATTTTTTAGAAAAAAAATATTTTTTTAAAATAATGAATTACCTCGGGGCAGAGCCCGCGAGGTATCTGGTGAACTTTTCCTGTTTTATTTTAATCAAACAAAGTTGGTTGTGCTCGGTGTAATTGCTGATAATTTTTTCCTTGCTGTCTTACATAATTGCTTATTACTTGTT
>JAZDNE010000073.1:0-3091 GCA_043800235.1 bacterium
GTTAAAACGATCGTAGTTGCCAAGATCGTAAAGATGTATGACAGTACCATTTTTTTTGTCATTTCGAGGAGCAAAGCGACGAGAAATCGCTTAGACTCGTTAATAACGAATAACAAGTCAGTAGCGCGAAAACAAGGCGAAAGGATCTCTCCTCTCTTCGGTCGTCGAGATGACAAGAAAGAGAGGTCGTCGAGATGATGAAAAAACGGTATTTAGCGACAGTCCCATATGAACATCAAATAATTACTAAGGCTTCAAGCAAAAACGATATGCTATTAAAAATTTTAACTGTTCCAAACCCTATTTTGCGGCAAAAAGCTATGGAAATAGAAAAAAAAGAGATTTGCTCTGAAAATTTTCGACAGTTTGTTTTTGATATGACTGAAACTATGAAAAAATCAAACGGCATAGGATTAGCCGCGCCGCAAGCTGGGAAAAGCATACAAGTTATATGCATAGATTCGCAAGAATTAGATATAAGAGGAAACATAAGAAAAGAAAATTATCCTAATCTTGAATATAATGAGAGTTTAATATTTATAAATCCTCGCATAACTCGAAAATCTTTGATAAAAAATGTTATAGAAGAAGGGTGTCTAAGCATACCTGGTAAAACAGGCAATGTAAAAAGATCAAAAAAAGCGAATGTAACATTCCTTAATATGGAAGGGAAAAAATTAAAATTAAAAGCTACAGGACTTTTAGCAAGAGTATTGCAACATGAGATAGATCATTTGAATGGGATATTGTTTATAGATAAGATGATTTAATTTTTTATGCATATCAAAATTTTATTTTTCGGCACTTCTAATTTTGCCGTTCCAATCTTACAGAAATTAATAGATGAAAAATATAATATAGCCGCAGTTGTAACTCAACCTGACAAACCAACCGGACGGAAACAAACATTAACCCCGTCGCCGATAAAAATTTTAGCCGCAAAATTAGGCATTCCTTTATTACAGCCTGAAAAACTGCGCGATAATTTTAAAATTTTAACTTTAAATTTCCAACTTATAATAACCGCGTCTTACGGAAAAATTATCCCAAAAAAAATATTGGACTTGCCGAAATTCGGAGCTTTAAATGTTCATCCATCCCTTCTCCCCAAATACAGAGGTTCTTCTCCGATACAAAACGCCATTTTGAATGGCGATAAAAAAACAGGCGTTACGATAATGATGATGGATGAAAAAATGGATCACGGACCGATTTTGGCGCAGGAAGAAAAAAATATAGACGAAAAACAAAATTTTGACCGCCTTCACGACGAGCTATCAAAACTTGGCGCTGAACTTTTGATTAAAACTATTCCTCAATGGATTTCTTGCGATATAAAGCCGACTCCGCAAGGTTATGTCGCAGGGACAGCTAATCGCGCTGTTTATCCTACCTATACAAAAATCATAAAAAAAGAGGACGGAAAAATTGATTGGACAAAATCGGCTATTGAAATAGAACGGCAAATCCGCGCATTTACCCATTGGCCAGGATGCTGGACTATTTACAAAATGGACGGGAAAGAAAAAAGAGTAAAAATTATTGAAGCAGTTTTGGGAACAAAACGCCTCTCTCATCTTATAAAGCCTGGACAAATATTTAAAACTGAAAACAAAAAAATGACCGTAAAATGCGGCAAAGATTTTTTGGAAATAAAAAAACTTCAAATAGAAGGAAAAAAAGAAATGTCAGGAGAGGATTTTTTAAGAGGTTATAGCAAACTTTTCCTTGAGGGACTGCCACAAAATTTTATGCTTAAATAAATATTTTAAAATTAAAAATATAAAGTCGCGAATCATTCTAAAATTTCGACTCGGATTCTTTTTACGCCCCATTTCAATGCCTCGTCTCGAGTTTCCATCCATATATCAACTCTTTCATTGAATCTTTTATTCATTCTATCTTCTACTGTAAAAACTTTATCGCCAAAATATTCAGGAATTCTTACTTTAGTTCCAAATTTTAAAAAGTTTGCCGCGAGCATACCATCAAAAACTCTTTTTCCAGATGCCGCTATGAATGGATCGCTGTCGCATTGGTCAACCGTGCTGGAATAAGCGGTTGAGAGCACTGTCATCTTGTGTTTTATTTTTTCTTTTTCTTCCATTTCCCTTAGTATATTCCTCTCTTTAGCTAACTTTTGCAATTCTATCTCTTCAGGCACATATTTATCATTAAAAGTGTAAACATCAGAAGATAAAGCAAGCTCTTTAAATTGATATTTTGCGCCTATTTTATCGTTGATGCCGTTTGAATTCGCAGAAAAAGTTTTATGCGGCATTGCCATTTCTAAAAATAAAACTATCATCAGTAAAATAGTAATAGAAGATTTTCGATTTATTTTCAACTTAAAATTTTTGCTAAATTGTGAATAATTGCTTAAAATATCATATTTTTCCATAAATTTATTTATATTTCCGCTAAAACAAATGCCCATTTATCTTGCTTATGGACATCACAATGGCAAAAATCGCGATTTGCTTGTTTTTCACGAGTAAAAATTTTCAATGTATCAAACAGATACGCCTCAAATTTTTACTCGCTCCAAAACTGCGCAATTCATCAATTTTTGCCATTTCTAAGCGCGCTTTCATAATGCGATGTCCATATAAGAGTAACCCCATTACTAAGCAGTGGGTAGTAAATTTCGCCTTTTGCATGGGAATTCAGACTAAAATTATTAATTTTTTAATTTTTTAAAAACAGAGATGGACATTTCATCTCTGTGTATAATATAATACTATATCACATTTCGACAAAAAAAGCAATACCTTTACTCGGTAACTGCTCACTGACTATATAAGGGGACTGCCGCCGAATGCTCCTTTAGTCATAAATTGAAAGATTTACCAGGCATAATTTTTCAAACAAATTTTGCGGTTTAGCCTAAGCTAAGCCAATAAATTTTTTGGAAAATTTGACCGAAATATGGGAATTTAGGACAAAGAGGCATTCGGCATAAGTCCCACTATATAAGAGCTGGCAATTTTATCATTCTGAGCGACGCATAAACGAATAATCCCTATTCGCAATTTTTATAGTTTATGGAGTGCGAAGTCATAGTGTGATGTCAATAACTACGCTATGATCA
>JAZDNE010000077.1:0-7819 GCA_043800235.1 bacterium
GGATGCGGACTTGCGATTGCGGCGCGGCATGTAGCTGACGCTGCGGGAAAAAATGTTATAATTGCCAACGCGACTGGTTGTTTGGAAGTTTTTTCAACGCCGTACCCGCAGTCATCATGGAAAATGCCGTGGATACATTCTTTATTTGAAAATTCCGCGGCGGTTGCGTCCGGTATTTATGCTTCTTTAAAAAAACGAGGATTAGCGGGTGTCCGCAGAGACGAGGCAATGCCTCGTCTCTACAACGAGGATAAACAGGGAATTAAGGTTATCGCCCAAGGTGGCGATGGAGCGACTTTTGATATTGGTCTCGGGCTTATTAGCGGAATGTGGGAAAGAGGAGAAGATATTTTATATGTCTGTTATGATAATGAGGCGTATATGAATACCGGAATACAGGCAAGCGGAGCGACGCCTTATGGCGCGTCAACCACGACCGCGCCGAGTGGCGATATGTCGGAAGGAAATGAACTTCATAAAAAAGATATGATCGCGATTGCGATAGCGCATGGTCTGAAATATGTAGCAACTTCAACTTGCGCTTATCCGTTGGATATACAACAAAAAGTAAAAAAAGCGTTAGCAACTCCCGGTCCGAGTTATTTGCAGATTTTAACCGCCTGCGTGCCGGGATGGAAAGTAGAATCTGATATGACATTAGAATTAGGGCGGCTTGCTCATAAAACAGGACTATATCCAGTAGTGGAATTTATTGACGGAAAACTTTCGAAAGTTATGCCATATCCTAATCCGCGTCCGAAAGTGGAAGAATATTTAAAATTGCAGGGGAGATTTAAACATCTGTTTAAAGATGAGAATGGCAAAGAAGCGATTAAGAAAATTCAAGGCTTGGCGGATGAGAATGTGGGAAAATATAGCAATTAGGGAATAAAAATTATGTCATCTATATTTTATGTGTATAAAAAATTCAAAAGGCAATAAATAAATTTATTTTTTTTGCCTCTTTTGTAATTTTAAAATATTATGATTTTATCTTCCTCAAAATTCATTAAATTTTTTAATCAGGTTGACATCGGCGATGTTCCCACTGTCGGCGGGAAAAACGCATCGCTCGGCGAGATGTACACAAAATTATCTAAAAAAGGAGTGCGTATTCCTTTCGGTTTTGCCACAACCGCTTTTGCATATCATCATTTTTTAAAAATGGCTGGAATTAAAAAAGAGATACAGAATATTTTAAAAGGACTTGATACTCATAATGTTAGAGATCTTGCAAAACGCGGCAAAAAAGTTCGAGAGACTATTTTAAGAGCTGAATTTCCCGATAAGTTAAAAGAAGATATTATAAAAGCTTATCAAATTTTGGAAAAATTATATGGGAATGATTTTGCGGTGGCGGTTCGAAGTTCGGCGACTGCGGAAGACCTTCCAGACGCGTCTTTTGCCGGACAGCAGGAGACATATTTAAATATAAGAGGGGAATACGATTTAATGGTCGCTTGCAAAAAATGTATCGCTTCATTATTTACTGATCGCGCGATTTCTTACCGCGTTGATAAAAAATTCGACCATTTTAATATCGCTCTTTCTATTGGCGTGCAGAAAATGGTTCGTTCCGATATTGGCGCGAGTGGCGTTATGTTTACGATTGACACAGAGTCTGGGTTTAAGGATGTTGTTTTAATAAATGCGATTTATGGATTAGGCGAATATATTGTGCAAGGTCGAGTAACTCCTGATGAGTATTATGTATTTAAAAAAACTGGAACAATTATTTCAAAAACCGTTGGAAGCAAAGAAGAAAAATTAGTTTATGCGACAGGAGGAAATAAGCCAGTGAAAAATATAAAAGTAACATTGGATGATCGGCAAAAATTAGTTCTAAAAGACGATGAGATTTTAAAATTGGCGGAGTGGGGGATGATGATAGAAAAACATTATAAGAAGCCGATGGATATTGTATGGGCGAAAGACGGAAAAGACGGAAAATTGTATATTGTTCAAGCCCGTCCTGAAACAGTTCAATCGCAAAAAAATGTGAATGTTCTAGAAGAATTTATATTAAAGAAAACAGGAAAAGAAAAGATTTTAGCGGAAGGAAAAAGTGTAGGTTCTAAAATTGGATCGGGGAAAGTTGAAGTTATTAAAGATGTAGCGGGGATATCGAAATTCGACGCGGGGAAAGTTTTAGTTACGGAAATGACTGATCCTGATTGGGAGCCGATTATGAAAAAAGCTTCTGCTATCGTTACTAATTCAGGCGGGCGCACATGCCATGCGGCGATCGTATCGCGCGAACTTGGCATTCCATGCGTAGTAGGAACAGTTGATGGCACGGAAAAATTAAAAAATAATATGGAAGCGACTGTAAGTTGCGCTGAAGGAGAAACGGGGTATGTATATGCAGGAATTTTGCCTTTTGAAATCAAGAAGACAAATTTGAAAAATTTAAAAAAACCTAAGACAAAAATAATGATGAATTTAGGCGAACCTGATCAAGCGTTTGCTTTATCTTTTATCCCGAACGACGGGATCGGACTTGCGAGAGAAGAGTTTATTATAAATAATTATATTAAGATACATCCGCTGGCGTTGATTGAATATGATCGAAGTAATTCACGGCGAAACATTAAAAAATCCCCCCCAACCCCCCTTTATAAAAGGGGGGAGCTTAGCGCTTCGGACAAGAAAAAAATTGAGGATTTAACAGTCGGTTATAAAAAGAAAACTGATTTTTATGTGGATCGATTAGCGGAAGGAATCGCTAAAATCGCGGTGGCTTTTTATCCTAAAGATGTTATTGTAAGATTTTCTGATTTTAAGTCGAATGAATACGCGAATTTAATCGGCGGAAAATATTTTGAACCGTTGGAATCAAATCCGATGATAGGATGGCGCGGAGCGTCGCGTTATTATGATCCGAAATTCAGACCGGCTTTTGATTTGGAATGCAAAGCGATTAGAAAAGTCAGGGAAGAAATGGGGCTTGCGAATGTGAAAGTTATGATTCCGTTTTGTCGAACTATCGAGGAGGGCTTGAAAGTTTTGGAGATTATGGCGCAAAATAAACTATATGGGAAAAGCTATATTGAGTATTTGAATAAGAATAACAATAAGATTCCGAAGAGTTTTAGCAAAGAAATGATAGGGCGGCCGCTGTTTTTTAGGAAAAAGGTAAAGGTCAGGAAAGAGGATATGCTTGATGTTTTCGTAATGTGCGAGATTCCATCGGATGTGATATTAGCCGAGGAATTCGCGAAAATTTTCGACGGGTTTTCAATCGGGAGCAATGACTTGACGCAATTAGTATTGGGCGTTGACAGGGATTCGGAACTTGTGAGCCATGTGTATAATGAGCGCAATTCCGCGGTTAAGGAACTTATAAAAGAAGTTATTGCCGTTTGCAGGAAATGCAACACGAAAATAGGAATTTGCGGTCAGGCGCCGAGCGATTTTCCCGATTTCGCGAAATTTTTAGTCGAACAGAAAATTGACAGTATTTCGCTTACGCCGGATACGGTTTTGAAGCTTATGATGGAGCTTGGCAGAAAATAGACTTTTACAGAAGAACTGGCTTTATACGGAGCGCGGATATTTTTGATAAATAGAAATTAAGAAATTGGAAATTAAGAAATTAGAATATGAATTTAATATTTATTTATGGCCCGCCTGCGGTAGGGAAATTGACTGTCGCCAATGAACTGGCAAAAATAACCGGCTATAGAATTTTCCATAATCATCATACTGTTGATCTGATTAGTTCTATTTTTGAATTTGGCACTAAGTCTTTTAGTAAACTCAATCGGGAGATAAGACTTAGCATATTTGAAGAAGCGTCAAAAAACAGGTTAGATGGTATGATTTTTACATTTGTTTATGAGCAGACGCTTCCATCAGACCAAGAATTTGTTAAAAAAGTAGTAAAAATAGTAGAGAAATATAAAGGCAAAGTATATTTTGTCCAGCTTTGTTGCAGCTATAGGGAGCTTTCTAAAAGAGTTAAAGAAGGCTCAAGGAAGAACTTCCGTAAAATTAAAACAAAGAAAAGGTTAAAAGCATTTTTAAATAGAACAAATGCAGTTACGAGTATACCATTTGTTGATAGTTTTTTTATTGATAATACAAAGACAACTCCTAAAAAAGTGGCAAGAATGATAATGGAACATTACGGTTTGTAATAAAATATAGATAATTTCGTCTAAATAAATGTGAGTACTGTGGAAATGCGACGAAGCGTGTCATCCCGCAATCCCGCTTTGCGGGATATGCGGGATCCAAGAGCGCGAGGGTATGATGATGGAGTTAATTTACCGTACAGAAATTCCAATTTTGGCTGTGTTAGGGCTGTCATCCCGCAAACCGCGAGTTCCGCGTTAGCGGGAACGAGAGGTTATGCGGGATCCAGGATAAATACGGTTGGGATATGACCTTGCTCTTGCCTCATAGATCACATATATGCTTCGGGTTTCGCTCTGCATTGCGGGATGACACACAAACAAGCCGTGGTTAAAATTGTGAAAGTCGTACAGGTTTCTCCTGGATCCCGCGTCAAGCGCGGGATGACAGAATTTATTACGGCTTGCTCATGGATCCTGCATCCTGCCAGAGACAGACAAGCAAGCGCGGGATGACACACTAAGGGTATGTTAGATAAGAATTATTATGTTTATATTTTGGCAAGTAAGCGGAATGGCACCCTTTATACAGGCGTAACTTCAGAATTGAAAGTGAGGGTTTGCAAACATAAAGAAGGATTTTATGACGGATTTACAAAAAAATATAAGGTTAATAGATTAGTATATTATGAGATTTTCCATGATATAAAACTTGCAATTCAAAGAGAAAAACAATTAAAGAAATGGAGAAGGGAATGGAAGATTGCTTTAATTGAAAAAGACAATCCATGTTGGAAGGATTTGTATTATGAATTGGAATCTTTTTGATCCCGCATCCCCCGCATTTAATGGGGGGCGGGAGACAACCGCTTGGCGGACAAGTAAGCGTGGGATGACACGGAGATTGTCATCCCGCAAACCGCCTAAGCGGTTATGCGGGATCCAGGAATGCGAGGGTATGATGATGGATTTTATTTTGAATTATAATCAAGGGGTAGTTTGGGATTTAAAGAGTTTTTCTGAAATTGATTGGTCGTACGGATTTATTCTGGATTCCGGCTCAAGGCAGGAATGACACGCGTCTAGACCGTCGAGCAACGGGTCAAAGCTGGAATGACAACCGCATTTCGCAAGAGGCGGACAGGTCAAGCGCGGAATTACATCATAATTTATGAGTAAAAACATAAAAATAGTAATAATATCAATACTTTCGCTGTTTTTAGTTAAAGTTGCAAAGGCCGAAATGCCGAAATTAAAAATAATTCCGCGGGCAGGGTGGGGCGCGGACGAGGTTTTGCGTTATAAAAACAGCGCGCCTGTTTGGTCGGAGGAATACGCGGGAATAAAAAAAATTATTATTCATCATACCGCTGGAAGCGTCGGCGCGGATAATCCGATGAATACTTTGCAGGCGGTCTATAAATGGCATGCGAGAAATTTGGGCTGGGGAGATGTCGGATATAATTATTTAATAGACTCGTCTGGAAATATATATGAAGGAAGATATGGCGGAGACGGAGTTATCGGCGCGCATGCTTATGACGACTCTCGAGAAATTGGATGGAATCGCGGAACTATCGGGATCTCAATTTTAGGAACTTACGGCGGATGGATAAATGAACCTAAAGCGGGATATTATTTGGAAAATCCTAAAACTTATCCGGCGGGGCGGGTTAAAAACGAGCGATTAAAAGACGGCAAATGGCAGATATATCTTGAAGATGGCTTGACGGCGCAAGCGGAAGACAGCTTAACCTCGTTTCTTGCGGTAAAATCTTTAGATTATGGACTTGAACCAATAGGAACAAGCATTTTTAATAATAAAAATTTGCCGAATATCGTGGGACATAGGGATGTTGATTATACAACATGCCCTGGAGACGCGCTTTATAACCAGTTATCATCCATAAGGCAAATAGCGCAGAAAAAATATGAGGAAATTATAGCAAGCGGCATAAAACAAAAAGCGACATTGGTTGGAGTTAATAATTTGGAGGTTAACCTTAAAAAAGATGAAACACGCGAGATTATTTTGCAATTTCGCAATGACGGCGATTTAACATGGCACAATTATACGGATGATAAAATTATTTTGGCGGATGCGAAGTTGAAAAATAAGTTGGCGGCTTTAGATGGTCTGCGGTTAGCTATAAACACCAATGAACGCGAATTAGAAAGCGAATCAACGCAAATGGATTATCAATTAGTTGAACCGAATGTGAAACCCGGAGAAATTGGAACATTCAAAATTTCGTTAACATATCCAAAAGACAAACTAATTGATGAGAAAAATTTAATTTTAGCGATACAAGATAAAGGATGGTTTTCAGGAACAGATGTAAGGATTGCGGCATCCGCTATTGATTTGAGTTATAAAGGAGAAATGTGGTCGCAAAATTTACCGGTAGCGATTTTTGAGAATGCAAAAGGCGAGGCTTTGGTTAAGTTTAAAAATATCGGGATAAAGGCATGGTATAAAAAGAAAGAAAATATAAAAACAGATTCTGTCGTTTATTTAAAAATATTGGATAAAACCACAGGCGGAAAAAATAAATTTTACGATAAGTCATGGACTGGCGAGTTGGGAATTATAAAACCAGAAGAGGATGAAATTTTGCCGGGTAATTTTGCGACATTTAAATTTAAATATAATATCGGCGACCCGGGCTTTTATAGAACAGAGTTTATATTAGCGAGAAAAGCGGAAGAACTTGAAAATTTTTCTGAAATAAAAATAACAGGATGCGATTATGATACATTAACTCGCGTGGATTCGCCGATTCAGGCGGAATTAGTCGAGGCAAAAATTCCGTCGGCGATGCTGAATACATGGACATCACAAGCGGAATTTAAAATAAAAAATACGGGAATTGCGCCGTGGGATAAAAATTTGGTCATAAAAATAAAGAACGCAGATCCAAATTCTATCGCGACTTTTAAAGCGGCTTCATGGGAAAAAAATGGAGTTGCCGCCCGTCTTTCGACTAAAGTTATGCCTGGTCAAATGGCTATAGTTGTCGCGCAAATAAAAGCCCCGAAACAAGGCGGAGTATATCATCCCGTTTTCAGCTTTGAATATAAAGGAAAACCTGTTTATATGAGCTATCACAAAGAGATGATATATGCGGTTAGAGTGGATGAGGCTGGAAAATAGAATTAAGAATGGCGGATTGGAAATTTTTATTGTAGAGACGAGGCATATCTCGTCTCTCGATTTTTATTGACTGTTTTTTATGTTTTAGTTAAGATGGATTACAGAGTGATTTTAGTATTCATTGATTTTGGAGAGGTGTCTGAGTGGTTGAAGGAGCCGCTCTCGAAAAGCGGTGTGCCCGCAAGGGTACCGAGGGTTCAAATCCCTCCCTCTCCGCCAATTTTCACTTTTTGTGAAATCGTAAGATGTCAAATAAAAAATTACTAAAAACATAAAGAAATTGCGGGCTAAAAAGAGGCTTTCCCTTGAGAAAATAGCGCACCTTGCCGATTTGTCGCTTAACACCATTGTTAATGTTGAATCAGGAGTAAATACAAACCCAACCATTGAAACGCTAACCAAGATCGCCAAGGCGCTTGAGGTCGGTGTTGACGATTTAATAAAATAAAAGGCTCTAGACTAGATAACCCTATGCTATAATAGAGTTATGACGCTAAATAGAGCTAAAATTTCACAATATCAAATCAAAAAAATTATTAAGTGTTTTTGTCTTGATATTAATGCTTCAAAAACAGCTAAGCTGTTGAAC